>JACPTJ010000268.1 GCA_016192835.1 Betaproteobacteria bacterium | reverse complement strand
TCGCGTTGGCGGCCCAGGACATCACCGTGCAGACCAGCCTGCTCGAAGCGCGTCTGCTGACCGGCGATCGCAAACAGTTCCGGGACTTCGAAAAAGAGTTCGCGCGTGCCCTCGACCCGCAGCAGTTTTGCAAGGCCAAGCAACTCGAGCAGGAGCAGCGCCATGAGCGCTATCGCGATACCAACCTCGAGCCCAACATCAAGGAAACCGCGGGGGGCCTGCGCGACCTGCACAACATTCTCTGGATCGCGAAGGCCGCAGGCATCGGCGCGGCGTGGAGCGATCTGGTAGCCCGGGACATTATCACCCGCCGCGATGCCATGCAGTTGCGGCAGCACGAATCTTTCCTGCAGAACCTGCGCATTCGCCTCCACTATCTCGCGCGGCGGCGCGAAGAACGGCTGGTGTTCGACGTGCAGACCGCGCTCGCGTTGCAGATGGGGCTGCACGACACCGCGCACCGCCGGGCCAGCGAGCATCTGATGCAGCATTTCTACCGCACCGCCAAGGAAATCAGCCAGCTCAATACCGTAGTCCTGCAGAACCTCGGCACTCTGATTTTTCCGTCACGCGCCGCGGCGGCACAGAAAATAAACGCCCGCTTCCGCATCCGCAACGAGCTGCTCGAGGCGAACGAGGAAGGGTTGTTCCGGCGCCAGCCCGGCGCAATGCTGGAGGCGATAACGTTGCTGCAGCAGCACCATGAACTGAAGGGCATGAGCGCAGGGACGCTGCGGGCATTGTCGCGTGCCGGCAGTCAGATCAACCCCGCGTTTCGCGCCAACCCGGCAAACCGCGAGATGTTCATGCAGGTCCTGCGCAGCCCGACGCGCGTGCTGCGGGCGCTCAGGCGCATGAACCAGTACGGAATGCTCGGCCGCTACATACCCGCGTTCGGCCGCATCGTCGGGCAGATGCAACACGATCTGTACCACGTCTACACGGTCGACGAGCACATCCTCAAAGTGGTGCGCAACCTGCGGCGCTTCGCGGTACCCGAGCTCGCGCACGAGTTTCCGCTGTGCAGCCGCCTGATGAGTGACTTCGAGTCTCCGGAGCTGCTTTACCTCGCGGGGCTGTTTCACGATATCGCCAAGGGCCGCGGCGGCGACCATTCGACGCTCGGCCGCGTTGATGCCGCGCGCTTTTGCCGCGCCCACGGACTCGCGCGCGACGCCGTCGAACTCGTCGGGTGGCTGGTCGAAAACCATCTCACCCTGTCGATGACGGCCCAAAAGCAGGATTTGTCGGACCCCGAGGTGATCAGCGCTTTCGCTGCCAAGGTCAAGGACGACCGGCATCTCGTCGCGCTGTATCTGCTGACCGTTGCCGATATTCGGGGCACCAGCCCCAAAGTCTGGAACGCGTGGAAAGGCAAGTTGCTCGAAGACCTGTTCATGGCGACGCGCCTGCGCCTGAGCGGCGACGCTCGCTCGCTCGACAGCAGCCTGCAACAGCGGCAGGACGCGGCGAAAGCGAAACTCAGGCTGTATGCGATCAGCGAGCAGGCGCACGAAAAACTGTGGGCGCAGCTCGACGTCTCATACTTCCTGCGCCACGATCCTGACGAGATCGCCTGGCATACGCGCCTGCTCAACTACCGCGTCGATACGATCAAGCCGGTGGTCAAGGCACGGCTGTCGCCGGCCGGCGAAGGCCTGCAGGTCATGATCTATGTGCGCGACCAGAAGGATCTCTTTGCGCGCATCTGCAGCTTTTTCGAGCGCAGCAGCTATTCGATCATGGACGCCAAGATCTACACCACGCGCCACGGCTACGCGCTCGACAGTTTCCAGATCAACGATCCCTACAACGAGAAGCCGCAGTACCGCGACATGGTCAGCTATATCGAGTACGAGCTCGGGCAGCGCCTGCTGCAACAGACTCCGCTCGAAGCGCCGGCCCAGGGACGCGTCAGCCGGCAACTCAAGCATTTTCCGATCACGCCCGAGATCAGCATCGAGCCGGACGAGCGCGGCGCCTATAAAGTGCTGCAGATCATTGCCGGAGACCGGCCCGGGCTGCTGTCACGCGTGGCGCGCTGCCTGGTCAAATACGGCATCAATCTGTACGCGGCCAGGATCAACACGCTCGGCGAGCGCGCGGAGGACGTGTTCCTGATCAACGGCGCGGCGCTCGATGATGCCAAGACCGTGGTGAAGCTTGAAAGCGACCTCGTGCAGCAATTGCAGGGGTGAAAGAGCAGATACTCCCTCTCCCCCGCAACCGGGGGAGAGGGCTGGGGTGAGCGGGCGCTCGTTTACTCGTCCAACGGTGCCTGATCCGGAAACAGCACCTCCGTGTAGCCGAACCGGCTGAAGTCGCGGATGCGCATCGGATACAGCACGCCGATCAGATGATCGCATTCGTGCTGCACCACGCGCGCGTGAAAGCCCTCCACGCTGCGGTCGATCGCGTTACCAAACTGGTCATAGCCTTGATAGCGCAGCCGCGCGTACCGCGGCACCACGCCGCGCAAACCGGGCACCGACAGGCATCCTTCCCAGTCCTCTTCGACCGCGTCGCCTAACGGCGTCAAAACCGGATTGATCAGCACGGTATGCGGCACCGCTTCGGCATCGGGATAACGCGGGTTATGATCGACGCCGAAGACGACCACCTGCAAACCGACGCCGATCTGCGGCGCTGCCAATCCGGCTCCGTCGAACGCCTGCATGGTGTCGTCCATATCGGCGAGCAACGCGTGCAACTCGGGCACGTCGAACCGCTCCACCGCGCGCGCGCGCTCAAGGAGCCGCGGGTCGCCCATTTTCAGCACCGGTCTAACCGCCACCGGACGCCACCAGCTTTGCCAGTATTGAACGCACCCTGCCCATCGCCGGCTCGAGCACCGCGGCAATATCGGACATGCTGATTCCCGCGCCCCCGCCCCGGCCGGCGGCGCGGTTCGCCACTACCGCGAGCGTCGCGTAGCACAGGCCGATTTCGCTGGCGAGCGCGGCCTCCGGCATGCCGGTCATGCCGACCATGTCCGCGCCGTCGCGCTCGAGCCGGTCGATCTCGGCCGCGGTTTCCAGCCGCGGCCCCTGGGTCGCGGCATAGACGCCGCCGTCGAGCAGGGTTTCTCCCGCCTGCCGAGCCGCTGCGAGGCACGCTGCGCGCAGCGTCTGGCAATAAGGCAGCGTGAAATCGATGTGACGCACGCCGCTGTCCCCGCCAGTGAAGAAAGTCCCCGCACGGCCATGGGTATAGTCGATGATCTGGTCCGGAACCACCAGCGCGCCCGGCGCGAGATCGCTGCGGATACCACCGACCGCTGCAATCGCGACCACATTACTCACGCCTTGCGCGTGCAGCGCCCAGATATTCGCGCGGTAATTGACCTGATGCGGCGGGATGGTGTGACCGTAACCGTGGCGCGCAAGAAACACCACTGCACAGCCTGCGATGCTGCCGAACGTGAGCGCACCCGACGGCTCGCCGCAGGGCGTGCGCACTACCTCGCGCCGGGAAACCTCGAGGTTCGCAAGCTGCGTCAGGCCGCTGCCGCCGATGATCGCTAGCATGGTTCTTTCACCGCGTATACCCCGGGCAGATTGCGCCACGCGCCTTTGACATCCATCCCGAAGCCGAACACGTAGCGGTTGGGAAGCGTGAGGGCGATGAAATCCGCGGCGATCGGTTTCGGTCTGCCGATATCCTTGTCGGCGAATACCGCGCAGCAAAAACGCCGTGCTCCGGCCGCGAGAATGCGCGCGCGGATCGCAGCCATGGTGTATCCCTCGTCGAGTATATCGTCGACCACCAGCACTACCCGCCCGGCGATCGCCTCGAGCGGAAAGACCTTCCATTCGATGCGGCCGCCGGTAGTCGCGTTGCCGTAACGCGTCAGATGCAAATAATCATAATCGAGTGGGAACCTGAGCAGCGGCAGCAACTGGCCGGTGAACACGACCGCCCCGCCCATCACACTCAACACCAACGGGTAGTCCTCTGCGAGGTCCCGCGTAATTTCGGCCGCAACGCGCCTTACTGCCTGCGCTACGGTGGCGGCTGAACACACCTGTTCGGCGGAGTCGAGAACCTGCCAGGCTTGTTCCGGCGCGAGCATCAGTTACTGAGAATCGTGAAAGTGGATGACGAACTTTCCCCTCACCCTAGCCCTCTCCCCGCAAGCGGGGCGAGGGAACACTCCCTCTCCCGCCTGGGCGGGAGAGGGTTGGGGTGAGGGTGGGGCGTCCGCGAATGCGGTTATTCATGGGTGTCAGGCACCTTTCGATCATAAATAATCATCGTGTCGCACTGGCCGGCTCAACGGCGCCGGCTGCGCTGCAATCCGGCCAGATAGGCCGCAAACTCGCGCGCCACTTCAGGATGCTTGAGTCCGTACGCGACGTTCGCCTTGAGGTAGCCAAGCTTGCTGCCACAATCATACCGCACACCGTCGAACTGGTAGCCGAGCACCGATTCCTCTTTCAGCAGCGCCGCGATGCCGTCGGTCAGCTGGATTTCACCGCCGGCGCCCGGCCGCATCCGCTGCAGGTGGTGGAAAATGCGCGGCGTCAGGATGTAGCGGCCGACCACGGCGAGCGTCGACGGGGCTGCGCTCGGCTTCGGCTTCTCGACGATCGCGGTCACTTCATGCAGTTTGCCGTGGCGGCGGCCGGGCTTGATGATCCCGTATTGCGCGGTATCGGCACGCGCCACTTTCTGCACGCCGAGCAGCGCACAGCGTTCATCGCGAAACGCGTCGACCATCTGCTTCATCACCGGCAGCCCGCCGTCAATCAAATCGTCGGCGAGTATCACCGCGAACGGGTGGTCCCCCACCACCGGCAGCGCGCACAATACCGCGTGACCCAGCCCGAGCGCCTGCTGCTGGCGCACGTAGATGCATTTGACATGAGGCGGCACCACGTGCCGGACCATCGCAAGCATGTCGTGCTTGCCGCGTGCCTTGAGTTCGCTCTCGACTTCGAATGCCTTGTCGAAATGGTCCTCGATCGCGCGCTTGCCGCGGCCCGTGATGAATACCAGCTCGGTAATTCCGGCGGCGACCGCCTCCTCGACCGCGTACTGGATCAATGGCTTGTCGACCACCGGCAGCATTTCCTTGGGACTCGCCTTGGTTGCCGGCAGGAACCGCGTCCCCATCCCCGCCACCGGAAACACCGCCTTGGTTATGCTTGTCATGAGGTTCTCATCGCTCGAACAGTTTCAGGAACTCCGCTTCGTCCAGTATTGTAATTCCAAGTTCCAGCGCCTTGTCATATTTGCTGCCGGGTTCCGCCCCCGCAACCACATAATCTGTCTGTTTCGACACGCTGCTGCTCACCTTGCCCCCGCGGTCGCGGATTCTCTGCTGCGCCGCGTCGCGCTTCAGGTGTGGCAGCGTTCCGGTCAGCACAAACGTTTTGCCGTAAACCGGACTCGCGGCATCGAGCCGCCGCGGCGCGGTTTCGGCGAAACTGACACCGGCTGCCAGCAGTTGCCTGATCACCTCGCGATTGTGTGGTTCGGCGAAGAACCCCGCCATGCTGTGCGCGACCACCGGGCCCACGTCCGGCACTTGCTGCAGCGTTTCAGCGTCGGCCGCCGCCAGGCGGCCGATGCTGCCGAAACAACGTGCCAGGTCCCGGGCGGTGCTTTCCCCGACGTTGCGGATGCCGAGTGCGAAGATGAAACGCGCGAGCGTGGTCTGCTTGCTTTTCTCGATCGCCGCAAGCAGGTTGCCCGCCGATTTTTCCGCCATGCGTTCGAGCGCGGCCAGTCCGGCCATGTCGAGCTTGTACAAATCAGCCGGCGTGCCCACGATGCCTTTATCGACCAGTTGCTCGACGAGCTTCTCGCCCAGCCCCTCGATGTCCATCGCGCGCCGGCTGGCGAAATGCAGCAACGCCTGCTTGCGCTGCGCCGGACAGAACAATCCGGCGGTGCAGCGCGCGATGGCCTCGTCGGCGAGCCGGTGCACGGCCGAGCCGCATTCCGGACAGCGCGCGGGCAGCACGAAACGGCGCGTGTGCGGCGGCCGCCTGGCCTCAATGACCCGCACGACCTCGGGTATCACATCGCCGGCACGGCGCACCACCACGGTATCGCCGACGCGTATGTCCTTGCGCTGCACTTCATCCTCGTTATGCAGCGTCGCATTGGTGACGGTCACGCCACCGACGAATACCGGCCGCAGGCGCGCGACCGGTGTCAGCGCTCCGGTGCGCCCGACCTGCACATCGATTCCCTCGACGGCCGTGGCTGCTTCCTCGGCGGGAAACTTGTGTGCGATCGCAAAACGCGGAGCACGCGACACGAAGCCGAGGGTATTCTGGGCGGCAAGGTCATTGATCTTGTAGACCACCCCGTCGATGTCAAACGGCAGTTGTTCGCGCCGCTCGCCGATGGCGCGGTAATAATTGAGCAGACCCGCGATCCCCGTTACCACCTCGCGCTCGGCAGTGACGGGGAAACCCAGCTCGGTGAGCCAGTCGAGCACTTGCGAATGACGGCGCAGCTTGCCGTAATCAGTTCCGCCGGTGCCATAGGCAAAGAAGGCGAGCGGCCGCGCCGCCGTGATGCGCGGGTCGAGTTGGCGCAGCGAACCCGCCGCCGCGTTGCGCGGATTGGCGAATTGCCTTTCGCCCTGCGCGGACTGCGTGCGGTTGAGGCGCTCGAAATCAGCTTTCAGCATCAGCACCTCGCCCCGCACCTCGAGCCATGCGGGCGGATGCGGCCCGCGCAGCCTGAGCGGAATCGCGCGGATGGTGCGCAGGTTGGCGGTGACATCCTCGCCGGTGTAGCCGTCACCACGCGTGGCGCCGGTCGTCAGGACGCCCTGCTCGTAAGCGAGGCTGACCGCGAGACCGTCGAACTTGGGCTCGGCTGCGTACTCAACGCGCTCCGACTCCAGTGCTTCGCGCACGCGGCGGTCGAAAGCGACGACCGCTTCGTCCTCGAACGCATTGTTGAGCGACAGCATCGCCGTAGCGTGCGCGACCGGCGCGAAACCGGTTTGCGCTGCGGCGCCGACGCGCTGGGTCGGCGAGTCGGGAGTGACGAACTGCGGATGCTTTTGCTCCAGTTCCTGCAATTCGCGGAACAGGCGGTCGTACTCGGCGTCCGGAATCAGCGGACGGTCGAGCACGTAATAATGGTAATTATGCTGCTCGATGTCGGCGCGCAGTTGCTTGGCGCGCGCCGCGATGGAGTGCGGCACGGCCATTCGGTTCAGGAAAACAGACGCCGCGCCCGCGCTCCCCCAGCGGCGATCTGCGCGGCATCCATCTTCGCGAGGATGACCTTCAGCCGCTGGCGGATGGTGTCGATCGCGCCGCCGGACAGCGGGTGACGGTTGTCATCGACCAGGCTGCCATCGAGCGCCGCCGCAAAATTCCCCGCGGTCTCGAACATCGTGTCGAACGCTTGCATTGCAGCGTCGACACGCGGCACATCGAGCAGGAACGTGATACCGCTCGTAAAGAGAGTTTTCATCTGCTCCGGCACAAACGGCATCGGCTCGTGATTGTCGAGCGTGAACCGCGCGTCGCCCCGCTCCCCGTAGGCAATAAACACGCCGTCCGGTTCGAGTTTGAGCCCTGCCGCTTCCGCCAGCGCGCGGATTTTCGTGCCGGAAAACGGGCTGCCGTCGCGCGCCACCACGTTGATGCCGATGGCGATGTCGACGTCGGCGCAAAAGCGATCGAGCTGCACGGCCATGGCGTGGGCTTCCGCGACGTCCGAATACTTGACTTCGCCCCGGTTGCGCTCGGCCCATTTGACTGCGGCGTCGCGAAACGACGTCAGCTGGCCTTGCTCGACGCAGCCGGCGCGATTCGACATTTGCAGCGCAAAACGCAGTTGCGAATATTGCCTGCCGCCGCCGGCTGCATGCCAGGCGTCGCTGCCGCGGTCGTAACCGGCGGCCAGCACCGGCTTGCCCCAGCCGGCGGCCAGCGCCAGCAGTTCGTCGTGCAGGTCCACGCCATCAGCTGCGGTCCGGAGACCGACCTCCACCACGTAGTCGATGATCGGATCGGGCACGGCTGGAGTCGGGGACTTGACCGCAGCGCGCACGGTCGCCGGCCTGGCAGCAGATTCGGCTGCTATCTTCGGCTCCACCCGCTCAACGAGGTCCGCGTCGCGCGCGGGCGCCCCCTCCAGCAGCACATCCTCATGCTCGCGCGCGAAGGCCTGTTCGGAACGGCGCCGGAACTGGCGTTCCTGCCACCAGTTGAACAGATAGACGGCCGCGACCGCCAACACGCCTATCACCAGCAGACTGATCTGCAGATCGCCCATGGCTACGCCGCTTCTTCAGCGAGTTTCATCGCCTCTTCGATATCGACCGCAACCACGCGGGATACGCCGGCTTCCTGCATCGTGATGCCGATCAGCTGGCTGGCGATTTCCATCGTGATTTTATTGTGGCTGATAAACAGGAACTGCGAGCTGGCGGACATCTTCCTGACCAGATCGCAGAAGCGTTCCGTATTGGTGTCATCAAGCGGCGCATCGACCTCATCGAGCAGACAGAACGGGGCGGGATTGAGCTGAAACAGCGCGAATACCAGCGCCAGCGCGGTCAGTGCCTTCTCGCCGCCTGAGAGCAGGTGGATCGTGCTGTTCTTCTTGCCCGGCGGTTGCGCGATCACCTGTACGCCGGAGTCGAGTATCTCCTCGCCCGTCAGCAACAGCCGCGCCTGGCCGCCTCCAAACAACGACGGGAACAACTGACCAAAGTGGCGGTTGACCTCAGCGAACGTGTGCTGCAGCCGCTCGCGAGTCTCGCGGTCAATGCGGCGGATTGCGTCCTCGAGCGTGGTGAGTGCCTGATTCAGGTCCTGCGATTGCGAATCGAGATAATTCTTGCGGCTCTGCGCCGTTTCGAGCTCCTCGAGCGCCGCGAGGTTGACGGCGCCCAGCGCGCTGATTTCATCGTTCAGCCGCGTGATATCGGTCTGCAGCGCCCCCGAGCGCTTGCCTTTTTCGGCCTGCTGCAGCAATTCCTCCTCGTCGGCGCCGGCTTCCGTGAGCTGCTGCGCGAACTGTTCTTCGGTAAGCCGCGCCTCCTGCTCCTTGAGCCTGACCTCCCCGATCTTCTCGCGGATCGGATGCAGGTTCTGTTCTATCGTCAGCCGCTCCTGCTCGCTCTGGCGCAGTTCGGTTTCCGTTGCCTCGAGCGCGTCGCGCGCCGCCGCCAGCGCCCGTTCCTTCTCGCTGCGCAGTACCATCACTTGTTCGAGTTCGGCATTGAGCGGCGCCTCGTCGAGCCCGCCGAGTTCCTGCTCGTGCTGCGCGATACCGGTTCGGACCGCGTTGACGTTGTCGACGATCAGCTTGATCGCGTTGTCGATCTCGCCGATCTTCGCAACACAGCTCTTGAGGTGGAACGCCGCTTCCTGCGCGGCGCGCTCGGCCTGCTGCTGCGACTGGCGCTGGCGTTCGAGCGCACCCTCGGCCTGCGAGTGGTTGTCCACCGCAGCAGCGAGCTGCGTCTGCAGCTCGGTGCGGCGTTGATCGAGCTGCGTGGAGCTGGCCTGCGCGGTGTCGTGCTGCACCCGTTCGTGGCCCGACTGGGATTCGATTTCAGCCAACTCGGCGGCAATCTGTTCGCCGCGCTGGGTCACGCGTTGGGCCTGCTCCGAGAGTTTGAGTATCGCGAGCTGCGCCGCGTGATGCGCCTGCTGCAATTCCTCGACCGAGACGCGCAACCCGTTGAGCGCGGCCTTGCGCTGATCGGACTCGGCTTCAACGGCCGCCAGTGCGCTTCGGAGCGTGGCAAGGCGCGCCTGTTCCACGGCCAGCGGCGCCGCCAGCTGTTCGATCTCGCGCTGGCGCGACAATACCCCGTGCAGTTCCGAATCCGGCGCGTGAAAGCTCACGCTGTGGCGCGTGAACACGTGCCCGTCCCCCGACACCAGCAGCGCGCCCGCCGGCAACTGCTGGCGCCGCGCGAGGCCCTCGTTGCGATCGTTGACGATATACACCTGATGCAGCCAGTCGTTGAGCGCGCCGGCAGCGGCAGCGTTCTTGCATCGCACATACGCTGCCAGCGGCTCGAGGTCGGCCACCGCGACCGGCGCCGGCGCATCTCCCCGGCCGGCAGTGTAAACCGTCATCTTCCCCGGCGGCAGGTCGCCGAGCCAGGGCGCTGCCTGCTCGAGATTGCCGAGGCCCATGCCATTCAGGCGCTCGCGCAACACCGCTTCCAGCGCGTCTTCCCAGCCGGCCTCGATCTCGATGTCCTGCCACAGGCGGCGCGCCGCATTGAGACCGTGCGATTCCAGCCAGTCCTGCATGGTTTCGCTGCGCGCGATGCGATCCTG
>JACPTJ010000267.1 GCA_016192835.1 Betaproteobacteria bacterium | reverse complement strand
TGCGCAAGCGGCAGGCCTTCGAGCGCGCGTTGCAGCTCGCGGAAAAAGCCGGCCGGTTCAATATGGGCATCGGTCGCGAACTCGACTCCGCACAGCCGCTCGTTGAGCGGGGCGAACTCGGCGCGCGCGCGCAGTGTGCCGCCCGCGGTTCTGACCAGAGCTTCAAGGTTGCGCTCTACGCCATCGTCCCAACGGATAGTTTGCGCCAGCGCATATTCGGACGCGAGCCGCTCCGGCGCCGGTCGCTCGCATCGCGTTGCATCATCGCCCGCGTGCAGATTCAGTTCAAGGTGACCCGCGATGCCTCGGGTCAACGCGCTCATGACCGCGGCGAGCGGCAGCGGCCCGACGCGGCATGCGTTTACGGCGGTGAGGCGGTCGCGCGCAGCGGCGAGTCCATCGTACGATAATTTCTCGGTCGGGACACGCAGCACCTTCAACATGGTTTCGATATCGGCGTCGAGCAGCACGCTGCCGTGCAGCAGCACCGCATCGTTGCGGCATGCCGCAAACACGGACGCGATCTTTCTGCCATCGACTTCAACGTCGTTGGGGGACTTGAAGGTTGCGGAGATGCCGAGCTGCGCGAGTCCTGCCGCAACCGCTGCGCTGCCAAGCGCGAGCAGTTGTGCCAACGCAAGTTCATGCCACGCGGCGGGCCGGCGCACGATCAGGCTGAAGCCGAGCTGGTCGGGATCGAGGTACAGCGCGCCGCCGCTGCTCGCGCGGCGCACCACCTCGATTCCGTGCTGACGGCAGTAGTCGAGGCGTAGTTCGCGGTCGAGCGCCTGGTGCCGGCCTATGCTGGCAGTCGGGTGGCTGCGGTATAAGCGCAACACGTCGTTGCCGTGCCCGTTCGCCCGCAACTCCAGCCACGCGCGGTCGATCGCAGCATTGCGGATGCCGCTGGCAAGGCCGGTGTCCACGATCGCAACGGGGGTGGACCACGGATTCACGTTGCGGCTCAAAAGCAGGCTCGGTTCACGCCACATAAAGCAGTATCGCGAGGTAATGGCTGGCGCTGCCTGCGAGCACGAACAAATGCCAGATGCCGTGCCCGTGCCGCAGCTTCGCGTCCAGCGCGTAGAAAATTATGCCCCCGGTATAGAACAGGCCGCCGGCTGCGAGCCACGCAAACCCAGCCGGGGTCAATGCCGCAATCAGCGGCTTGATTGCGATCACGCTGAGCCAGCCCATGAGGACATAAATGACCACTGAAAGCACCCTTGCGCCTTTTCCCAACCACGCTTCCTGGGCGATCCCGAGCGCGGCGAGTCCCCAGATCACTCCGAACAGCGACCACCCCCAGGCGCCGCGCAGAGTGACCAGGGTAAACGGCGTATAGGTACCCGCAATCAGCAGGTAAATCGAACAGTGGTCCAGTTTCTGAAACACGCGTTTCAGTTTGCCGCGGGTGCTGTGATAAAGGGTGGACAAGGCGTAAAGCGCAAACAGCATGAAGCCGTAAATACTGAAACTGACTATCTTCCAGGGGTCGCCCAAACGCGCGGCAAGCACCACCAGCACCGCGGCGCCTGCCACGGCAAGCACTGTCCCCATGAGATGGGTGCTGCTGTTGAGGCGTTCGCCGTAGTACATGGTCATGCCTCGAGCGTTCGATGTACTGCTGCAACCTGCTCGAATCCCGGTTGGCCGTGCCAGTAACCGTTACATGCCTCATTGGGCATCAGGCTTTCCATTTGACGCGCCGCGAGGTCAGCGGTTATCGAACGTTCCAGGCGTTGCCGGAACAGTTTGGCAATCTCGAAAGTGTTTTCGGACTGCGGGCTGATGCGCAGCACGTCGACGCCAAGCTGCGGCAATTCGTCGATCTCGTCGAACAGGTTGCAGGTGCGCGCGGATTGCGTCTGAATGCCGTTGAAAGCGAGAAACGGCTGGCCTTCGCGGGTCAGGAGCGGCATGCCGTCGGGATGGTCGATACAGCGGAACTCGCAACTGTCCTTGGACAGGTTGTAGCGGCGCGCGGTGAAGCAGCGCGCTGAAAACGCGAGCGGCAGGCGCCCGTAGCCGAATATTTCGGTTGCCATCGCCGCGGGGCGGTGCTGTTGCAGCGCGCACAAGCTGTCGCGCGACAGTTCGACCGGCAGCACCCAGCGCCGCGCGCCGAGTTGCGCGAGCAGCGCCAGCGTTTGCGGGTTGTAGACGTTGAGATGGAGGCCCGCGACAAACGGCACTTTGCCCGCCAGCAGATGCACCGCGCCCATGTCGTTGGCTTCGACCATGAAAGCGCCGTTGGCGGTGATCCTGCGCAGCGTCCTCAAGTCGGACTCGGATTCGATCAGCGCCTGCGTCGACAGCACCACTTCCTTGCCGGCCGCCGCGAGATGTTGTGCGAGTTCGAGCCAGTCCGCAACACGCAGCTCGTGGCGCTTCGAGCACACGACTTCACCGAGGTAGACGATGTCGAGCGGCGCGGCCGCGGCAGCGGCATAGAACTCCAACACGCGCTCCCGCGGCCAGTAGTAAAGAAGCGGTCCGAGCGCGAGTTTCATGCGAGTTTCATTTCCATGGCCGATGATAGGCGCCGAGCGTCTGCTGCTGGCCTTCGGAGACTTTGCGCAGCGCATCGTTCCACGCTGGTCGGACCGCGTAACGCGCCGGATTGGCGCGACAGGCATCGATCGCTTCGCGCCACGTGCGGGTTACCTGCGCGACATAGGCCGGGCTGCGTTGCCGCCCTTCAATCTTGATTGCCGCGACGCCGGCTGCGAGCAGCTCCGGAATCAATTCGAGCGTATTGAGGCTCGCCGGCTCTTCGATCGCGTAATAGGTTGCACCATCGACCGAGTAGCGTCCCTTGCACAGCGTCGGATACGCGGCGTTCTCGTCCGCCGCGTAACGGTCGATCAGGATGCCGTTCAGGCGCGATTCCAGGCCGGCCGGCGTAGGTTGCCAGCGCACCGCCTTGGCCGGCGAGCATACGCCGACGGTATTCGGCGATTCACCGGTCGCATACGACGACAGCACGCAGCGTCCTTCGACCATCACGCACAGGCTGCCGAAGCCGAACACCTCGATCTCGGCCGGCGTGCCGGCGATTACCTGTTTGACCTGCGCCAGCGACAGCACCCGCGGCAGCACCGCGCGTTTGATATGGAAATGCCGGTGATAGAAATTGATCGCTTCGTAGTTGGTGGCCGAGCCCTGCACCGACAGATGCAGGCGCAATTGCGGATGGGTGGCCGCGGCGTATTGCATCAGCCCAACATCGGCGACGATCGCCGCATCGACTTCCAGTTCTGCCGCACGGTCGACTGCCTGCTCGGCACGCGTCCAGCCGGCGACTTGCGGAAAGGTATTGAGCGCGACAAACACCTGCCGCTTCCGGCTGTGGGCGTAGCGTATGCCTTCGCGCGCGCTTGCCGCATCGAAATTGAGCCCGGCGAAATTGCGCGCGTTGGTGTCATCCCGAAAGCCGATGTAGACGGCATCCGCGCCGTTATCGACGGCGGTCTTGAGCGCGGGCAGGCTGCCCGCCGGGCATACGAGATCCATGCCGGGAATATTCTACAAAGGAAATCTCATTGCGTGCGTTCGAGGGATTGCGAGCCCCACGCATCTGTCAAAGCGCAATCATGCCCGCATGGGCAGGGAGATCAATGACATAGATCAAAAAACGAGCGATTGCGCCGGTTGTGGCGCGGTCATTGCGCGCGGCGCCCCCATTACCGACTAATCGCGATCGCGCCCATAGCGGTCGTTGCAACCACAAGGGCAGTCAAAGGTCCGCGACTACGAATTTGATCGCAGCCAACGTTCGACAAAGGTGGCTGGCGTAAGAATCCGGGGGCCCATAGCTCGATCCCGCTGCAATTGTTTCTCACCGGTGACGAGCAACAAATCCTCGCGGGCAGCGAGCAATTCCCACAGGTGTTGATCGCCGGGGTCCGGGGCCGGCGGTGCTGGCACGGGCGCAATCACGATCGCGCGCTGCGCCAGCTCCACCAGAATAACGTCGAGTTCGTCCGGTGTTAACCCATGAGCTTTGCGCAACGCTGGACGCCGCAACACCGTCCGGTATTCGGCCAGAAGGGCGTCTGAGATCGCAAAAGGAAAGGCAGCCGCGAGCATGCCATCGAGCACACGGGCCACCGGGGAGTCGGCTCGGGCCGTCAACACACCGGCGACCGCAACGTTGGTATCGACTACGACCGGTGGCGACATGGAAGATCGGGCATGCGTCCGATCAACGCTTGCGCGCGAGTCTCACTTCCTTGTTCGACAGCGCCAAGGCTTGCGCTTCGCTCAGGCCGCTGTGCCGGCGGGCGCGTTGCACCAGGGCGCGGGCATCCTCGCGGGTTTTGATGCCGTAAAACTCCAGGCTTTCTTCTATGAGTTGCCCGATAGTCTTGTCCCGCTGCGCGGACGCTTCTTTAAGCGCGCGGTAGCGGACGTCAGAAATTGTGATGGTCAGGCGGCTCATATCAACACTCGCATATTTGTGTGTTCACACCAATATGATATAACACAACGACTGTGCCGGCAAGCTTGATCGCAGTTGCTTATCGACCGCAGGAAGTGATTTCCAGGCTAACGCTGATGCGCTTAAACGCTCAAGACTGGCGCACGCAGAACGAGTCGAACAGCGGCGCGATGGTGCCGGTCAGCGCGGCATCGCTCAGGTACGGCGACGTTCCCGAAGCGTTGAGTGCATGGCTCGCGCAGCCCTGGGGGCGGAATTCCTGCAGCGCGTAGTGACGGACCCCAAGTCGCGCCAGCGAACCGGCGAGCGCTGGCAGCGCGGCTGCGGGAAGCAGGTCGGGATGGACCGTGGTGCGGAATTCGTACGCAATGCCGCTCGCGAGGATCAGGCGCACGCTTTCCAGCGCCGGCGCACCGCTATCCGCAACGCCGGTGGTTGCGGCGTAGTCGGCAAACGATGCCTTGATGTCCATCGCCACCCAGTCTAACCCGGGAAGCAGCTCCACCAGCCGGCGGGGATAGGCGCCGGCGGTGTGCAGGCCGAGCTTGAAGCCGAGCGCCTTGACTTGGCGCAGCGCGCGCGTGATGCCGGCCTGCAGCGTCGGCTCGCCGCCGCTGAACACGACCGCGTCGAGCAGTCCGCGCCGCCGCTCGAGAAAAGCGAGCACGTCGTTCCACTCAAGCGAAGTGACCGCGCGCGGCGGGATCAGGTGCGGATTGTGGCAATAGCCGCAACGCCACGGGCAACCCTGGCAGAACACCACTGCCGCGAGCTGGCCCGGCCAGTCGGAAAGCGAAAGCGGCGTCAGGCCGCCGATGCGCAGCGCGGCGCGCGGGCGCGACGCGCTCATGAGTCAGCCAGCACCACGTGAAACACCGAGGAATCGATCCGCACGATATCGCGCAGTTTGCGATCGAGCACGATCGAGACGCGGTCGCCGTATTTCGCGAGCTGGCGGAGCAGATAATCGAGCCCCGGCACCTCGGTCCGGTGCAGCGCCTCGATGCGCAGCGTGAGCGTGGCCTGGGAGCCCGCGAGGAAGCGGCGCAGCCGGCGTGCCGTACGGCGCAGCCAGCGTTTGCCGCGATCGCCGCTCAAGCGCAGATCCAGCATGGGTGCGGCGGCCGTGAACGAAGACACGGTGAGCACGGTACCCGCACGCCGCAGCAGTTTCTCGATGCGGCGCACCGCGGTTGCGGGCGCAGGGCCGAAGTGGCGCTCGACGTAGTCGCGCATCGAAAGGCCCGCGATCCAGTCGACGATGGCAAGCGGCAGCTTGCGCGGCGCCGTGAGCGGCAGGCTGCGCAGAAAATACGCGAGCCGCCACGGCCCTCCACGCAGGATGCCTCTGACCAGCAGGCGCGCGACGATGCCGAGCTGCTGCGATGCCGAGTATTCGTCCTGGTAGAGCGGAGCGGCCAAGTGGCGCAGTTTGTTGCGGATGCGGGTCGCAATCCCTCGGTCGGTAAGCAGCCCGCGGTAAAGCGTTTCGTACGCGGTGATCAGTGCGTCGTAGCTCATGTGCTTGGGCTCGACGTTGGTTTGCGGGCGCGTGTTGTCGCTGCCCTCGGCGCCGTCACGCAGGCGGCCTTCGCGCTTGAGCCGGGCATACAGCGGCGTGTGGGGCAGCGCGGTGAGCAAACCGATCATCGCGGCCTGTATTCCCGAGCGCATGATGAACGTGTGCTGCCGCGCGAAGCTCTCCGGAGTATCGCCGTCGAATCCAACGATGAATCCCGCAAGCACGTCGATGCCGTGCGCGTAGATCCGCCGCACCGACGTGAGCATGTCCTCGTGCAGGTTCTGGGTCTTGAGCGTCGCCCTGAGGGTGGCCGGGTCGGGCGACTCGATGCCGACGAATACCCACTCGAAGCGTGCCGCGCGGAAGAGCTGCAGCAGTTCCCGGTCCTGCGCGAGGTTCAGCGACACCTCCGTGCCGAACCGGAAGCCGTGGCCGTGACGCTCCTGATAGTCCGCGAGAAATTGCAGCAGCTCGCGCGCGACCGCGCGGTGGCCGATCAGATTGTCATCCACGAAGAACGCATTGCGCACCCCCAGCGCGCGCAGCGCGTCGAGCTCGCGCCCGATCTGCGCGGGGCTCTTGTGCCGCGGCCTGCGTCCGAACATGACGATGATGTCGCAAAATTCGCAGCGGTACGGGCACCCGCGCGAGAACTGCAGCGTCGCCGTGGTGTAGCGGTCGAGCTTCAGCAGATCAAAGCGCGGTGGGGGCGAATCGGCCAGCGCGACGACACCGGTTTCGCGATAGAGCGGGCGCGGCGCGCCGCGCTCGAAGTCGGCGCAGAATTGCGGCCAGATGTATTCGGCCTCGCCCGCGATCACCGCATCGGCGTCGGCGGCATAGCGCTCGGGGCAGAGGGATGCGAAACTGCCGCCCGCCACGACGAAGTAGCCCTGAGCCCGGTAATACGCGAGCAGTTCGCGCTGGCGCGGGTGCTGCACGCCCATCCCGCACACGCCGACAATATCGGCAGCGGGGGCGAGCGGGATCGATTCGACGTTCTCGTCGACGATGGTAATGTCCCAATGGGGAGGGCACAGCGCGGCCAGCGTGGCAAGGCCCAGCGGAGGATTGAGCGCCCGCTTGGCAGGCAGAATTTCGCGCACCGCCCAGCGGAAGCTCCAGAAGCTCTCCGGATGGCGGGGATTGATGAGCAGTAGTTTCATGCAGGGGTGGCGCCTGTGCCGACCCGTGAGGCGGTACATCATGCGCCCAAGGACACGTGCATGCAACAACGAAACCAGGGGCAGTGGCGGATGAGCGAAATCAACGCGTTGCGCTAGGGGGTTTCGAGTCCGGCGCGCTGCTCCTCGAAGAAGCGGCGCTCGAAGTATTCGCCTTTTTTGCCGATGTTGAACGAGGCGACCGGCCGGTGATAGCCCATCACTCGCGTCCATACTTCGCAGCGCTGGCGCTCGGCGTCGGTGAGCACGATGTCACAGGCTTCGAGGTGGTTCTGGGTCATGTCATTCATGTCGTCCTCC
>JACPTJ010000266.1 GCA_016192835.1 Betaproteobacteria bacterium | reverse complement strand
CGGTATTCCTGCGCCTCGTCGAACGCGCCGACGTGGTCGTAGAAAACATGCGTGCCCCGGTCAAGGACCGTCTCAAAGTGAGCTGGGATGACCTCAGGAAAATCAACCCGCGTCTGGTCTACGGCAGCATCAGCGGATTCGGGCAGACCGGCCCGTATCGCGAACGCGGCGGCGTGGACCAGATCGCACAGGGACTCGGCGGCCTGATGTCGATCACCGGATTTCCGGAACAGGGCCCGGTGCGCGTGGGCATTCCGATTTCGGATCTCACCGCCGGTAACCTGCTGGCATTCGGCATCGCCATGGCACTGTTCGATCGCAGCCGCACGGGCAAGGGCCGCTGGGTCCACACGAGTCTGCTGGAATCGCAGATCTTCATGCTCGATTTTCAGGCGGCACGCTATCTCGTCAAGGGAGAGGTCGCGGGACAGGCCGGCAATGATCATCCGACGTTCGCGCCAACCGGCGTCTTTCCCACCAGCGACGGGTATATGAACATCGCGGCCAGTTCAGGCCGTCTGTGGGAACGGCTCTGCGATACGCTCGGCAAGCCCGAATGGAAAACCAGCCCTGAGTGGGCGACGGGAGTCGGGCGCCTGAAACAGCGTGCCGCCCTCAATGCAGCCGTCGCGGAAATCACGCGGCAAAAACCCTCGGCTCACTGGGTCGAGCTCAACGTCAGCGGCGCATCACGGAATATTCGCAGCAACACGCCGGAGCCCGGCGCTCACACGGACGAAGTGCTGCGCGCCGCCGGCTACTCAAATGACGAGATCGAAAAACTGCGCGCCGGCGGTGTGATCTGACCTGCCGAGTATTACGTTATTGGATGACAGCTTCGCGGAGGATTGCCCCCTCACCCCGGCCCTCTCCCCCGTTTCCGGTGGAGAGGGAGGAATCCCCCTCTCCCGCTTGGGCGGGAGAGGGCTGGGGTGAGGGTGGGGTATCAATCGGTTATGTAAATCCAAATAGTTACCCGGTTTTCAGGCTTTCAGCTTTTCCTTGAATAACGCGAGGGTGCGTGACCACGCCAGTTTGGCTGCGGCTTCGTCGTAGCGGGGTGTCGTGTCGTTATGAAAACCGTGATAGGTGCCGGGGTACTTATACATCTCATACTTCACGCCGTGCGCCTTGAGCGCGGCCTCGAAGGCGGGCCACGCGGCGGTCAGGCGCTCGTCCACGTCCGCATAGTGAATCAGGAGAGGTGCTTTGATCCTGGCAGTATCCTCAGCGCTCGGCGGGCCACCATAGAAAGGCACTGCGGCCCCGAGATCCGGGATCCGCACCGCCAACATGTTGACGACAGTTCCACCGATGCAGAAGCCCACACCGCCAATTTTGCCCGTGCACTCGGGGCGTGCCTTGAGATAGCCGGCAGCGGCAACCATGTCTTCGATCCGTTTTGGGGTATCGAGCTGGCGAAATAGCTGCGCTGCCTTTTCTTCGTCGCCCGGGTAGCCGCCGAGAGGCGTTAAGGCATCCGGCGCGTAGGCCACGAAATTCGCCACCGCCAGGCGCCGCGCGACGTCCTCGATGTACGGATTCAACCCTCGATTCTCGTGTATGACCAGCACGCCGGGCAATTTTCCGCTGGCGTTCGCCGGCTTCGCGAAATATCCGCGCATCGTTCCCGAGCCCTGCGGCGACGGGTAGGTCGCGTATTCGGTCTTGATCCGGGTATCGTCTTTGGCGACCTGCTGGGCAAAAGCATAGTTGGGCCTGAGGCTTTCCAGCATGGCTGCAGCAGTAAAGCCGCCGATCGCGAACCTTGCCGCGCGATCAAGGAATTCACGACGGCTGAGATTGCCGTGAACGTAACCATCAAACAGCTTGAGAACGTCCTGAGGAAAATCGCTCGCTTGCTTTCGTTCCATAGCAGTTACTCCTTCAATCGGGAGAGGGTTTTTCCGGAATTCCGGGTGTAAACACGGGCCGGCAGTATCTTATTCCACTGCCCGCGCATCACCGCCAGAGGGACACGGCGCCATGGGTAGCGCAGGCGCCTCGCCTGCCATCGTTTTTCTGAAATAATAGAATAATAGGGGACAGACCACTAAGCCGCAAAGCCGATGGCTTAGGATGGCTTAGTGGTCTGTCCCCTATTCTTTCGGGCGCACGCCCGCCGCCAGGCGCTTGTTCTTTGCGAGATTACGCAACTCGGTCTTCCGCTGCTGGTAGCAGGAGGCACAAATCCACCGGTTGATTCCGATTTTGCGGAACTCCCCGACCGCCCAGTGGCTGCCGGTGCTGCAGAATCTTTTCTTTATCTCGCTGACCATGTCTTTGTCCGAATCGGGGAATGCGCAAATGGATCGCTATTCTACACTCGACGCCCCGGCTCCGCACTGGCGCTAGACGTTCACTTCGACGTTGTCGATGAGCCGCGCGCGGCCCAGCCGCGCCGCGGCGAGCACCACCAGCCTGCGGTCGCCCTCCGCCGGCGGCTGCAGATCGCTCTGGCGGCGCACCGCGATATAGTCGGGCTTCCAGCCGTGATGCGCGAGTGCGGCCATCACGTCGAGCTCGATGGGCTGGTAGTCGCGCGCGCCGGCTGCGATCGCCTCGCGCGCCTCGCACAGCAACTGGTACAGGTGCGGCGCCTCGCGCCTCTCCTCGGCCGACAGATAGTCGTTGCGCGAGGACAGCGCGAGCCCGTCCGCGGCACGCACCGTTTCGGCGAGTATGATTTCGATCGGCAGCGCGAATTGACGCACCATGTTGGTGAGCACCAGGCACTGCTGATAATCCTTCTTGCCGAAGATCGCCGAGTGCGGCGACACCATGTTGAAGAGTTTCAGCACCACGGTCGCGACGCCGCGGAAATGCCCGGGGCGCGCCGCGCCGTCGAGTATGTGCTGCAGATCCGAGGGTTCGACGAGGAAGGTCTGCGGCTCGGAATAGATCTCGCGCTCGTCGGGCACGAACACGACGTCGACTCCGGCGTCGCGCAGCTTCGCGCAGTCGGATTCGAGCGTGCGCGGGTAGCGCTCGAAATCCTCCTGCGGGCCGAACTGCAGGCGGTTGACGAAAATGCTGACCACCGTGCACGCGGCGCGCGGCTTCGCGATCTTGATCAGCTGAATGTGGCCGCCGTGCAGATTGCCCATCGTCGGCACGAACACGTTGTTCGGCTCGTGCTGCAGACGCAGGCGCAGGGCATCGACTGAGTGAATGAGGTCCATGGCGGAGGCGGGATTCTAGAACGAGTGCTCGGGCCCGGGATAGGTCCCGGCCTTGACTTCCTTGACGTAGGCTTCGATCGCGCCCTGAATACTGCCTGCGCCGCGCAGGAAATTCTTCACGAACTTCGCCTTCTTGCCGGGGTAGATATCGAGCATGTCGTGCAGCCCCAGGACCTGCCCCGAGCAGTCGACGCCGGCGCCGATGCCGATGGTCGGCATGGTGAGCTGGGTGGTGACTTCACGCGCCAGCGCGGCGGGAATCAGCTCGAGCACCAGCATGCCGGCGCCCGCGTCCTGCAGCATTTTCGCCTCTGCAATCAGCCGCTGCGCCTGGGATTCGCTCCTGCCCTGCACGCGGTAGCCGCCGAACTGGTGCACCGACTGCGGTGTGAGCCCGAGATGGCCGCAGACCGGAACGCCGCGCGCGGTCAAAAACGCTATGGTCTCGGCCATCGGCTCGCCGCCTTCGATCTTGACCATCTGCGCGCCGGCCGCCATCAGCACGGCGGCGTTTTCGAAAGTGCGCTGCGGGCTCACCTGGAAAGTTCCGAACGGCATGTCGGCGATGATGAACGCGCGCTTCGAGCCGCGCACGACGCATTCCGTGTGATAGAGCACGTCACGCAACGTGACCGGCAGAGTCGTATCATGCCCCTGCACCACGTTGCCGAGCGAATCGCCGATCAGCAGCGTGTCGACCCCCGCCGCGTCGAGCAGCGCCGCGAAGCTCGCGTCGTAGCAGGTCAGCATCGTGATCCGGTCGCCTTCCTGCGCCATCTTGTGCAAAGCAGTCAAAGTAGTTCGCATAGGAATTTACGCACCCAGGTTGAAAAATTCACGCGTACCGCGCATCGCATTGATGCGCTCCAGAAGCAGATCGAAGTCCCGCGGCGAATCGACAAAATTCAGATGCTCCGAGTTCACGATCAGCACCGGCGCCGCGTCGTACTGGTAAAAAAAACGCGCGTAGCTCTCGGCCAGCCGCAGCAGATACTCTTCCGACATTGTGCGCTCATAGCTCACGCCGCGGCGCCTGACGCGCTCGATCAGCGTTTCGGTCGAAGCCTGTAGATATATCACAAGATCGGGGGTTGCCGCTTGCGGCTTCAATTGCGCGTAGATCTGCTGGTACAGGCGCAGTTCGTCGTCGTTGAGCGTCAGGCGCGCGAACAACGGGTCCTTGTCGAGAATAAAGTCGGCGATCGTCGCGCGCCTGAAGAAGTCAGCCTGGCTCAGCTCGCGCACGTGGTTCAGGCGCTGGAACAGGAAAAACAGCTGCGTCGGCAGCGCGTAGCGGGCGGAATCCTGGTAGAAGCCTGGCAGAAACGGGTTGGCCCCGGGGTCTTCGAGCAGCGCCGCGCTGCCGCTGCGCTCGGCCAGCAGGCGGGCGAGGCTGGTCTTGCCGGCGCCGATCGGGCCTTCGACGACGACGTAACGGCATTTTTCCGGCAGCACCGTCATAGGCTACGAAGAGCTTCCCGGCACGTCAAAGTCAGAACATTCAACCAGTTGCTTTACACCACTTGCATCGATCGCACGCAACAATTCGCTCACCGTCCCGCGGCCGGGTATCACGCAGCGCGGCGCGATTTCAGCCAGCGGCAGCAGCACGAAGGCGCGTTCGTGCATGCGCGGATGCGGGATCGTCAGGCCGTGCTCGTGCAATTGCAGATCGCCGTAGAGCAGCACATCGAGATCCAGCGTGCGGGGCGCGTTGGGGAATTCGCGCACGCGGCCGTGACTGCGCTCGATGGCAAGCAATTCCTCGAGCAAGGCGCGTGGCGCGAGCGTGGTTTCGAGCGCCGCCACCGCATTGATGAAGTCGGGCTGGGCGGCGTAGCCGACCGGCGCGCTGCGGTAAAGCGACGAGCGCGCGGTCATGCGGGTAGCAGGCAGCGTGCCGAGCGCGGCGAACCCCGCGTTCACCTGCGCCGCGGGGCCGTTGAGATTGCTGCCCAGCGCGACAAATGCAGTTTCCGGTTTCAAGTCCCCGCCACCTCAGGCGCCGCGATTCCGGTGGCTGCCGCCGCGGCAGGCTTTTTCCTGCGCCGCGGCCGGCGGCGTTTTTTCCCGGCGCCCACGGTCTCCTTGAGCAGCATCCCGGCGCGGGCGGCCTCATCGGCGTGCTGGAACTTTTCCCACCAGCGGCCGATTTCGGCGTCGAGCTCGCCGCTTTCGCAACGCAATAGCAGGAAATCATAGCCGGCGCGAAACCGCGCGTGCTCGAGCAGATGGTACGGGCGCCGCCCGGAACGGTTGAGAAAGCGCGGCTGCAGCGCCCAGATTTCCTTCATGTCGCCGCCGTAGCGGCGGGGTATCGCGAGCTTCTCGGCCTGCAACTGGCCAACCTGGTCCATCGCCTGAAACAGCGCCGGCATGGTATTCATGCCGCGCGCCTCGGCCTGCTTCCACGCTGCCAGCACCTCGTGCCATGACAGCGCCGCGAACAGGAAACCCGGCGAGATCGGCTTGCCGGCATTGATGCGCTGGTCGGTATTCTCCAGCGCGCTCATCACGAAGCGCTCGCCCAGCGGTTGCTCGAGGATCACATCGAGCAGCGGCAGCAGGCCGTGATGCAGGCCTTCCTTGCGCAGGCGCCGCACGCCTTCCGCCGCGTGTCCCGACAGCAGCAGCTTCATCATTTCGTCGAACACGCGTGCCTGCGGCACGTTCTGGAGCAGTTCGGCGAGCGCGCGGATCGGCTTGCGCGTATGCGGCTCGATTTCCAGCCCGCGCGAGGCCGCAAGCCGCACCGCGCGCAGCATGCGTATCGGGTCTTCGCGATACCGCTGTGCCGCATCGCCGATCATGCGCAGCCTGCGCGCCTTGAGGTCGGGGACGCCGTGGTGGTAGTCGAGCACTTCCTCGCGCACCGGATCGTAGAACATCGCGTTGACGGTAAAGTCACGCCGCCGCGCATCATCCTCGAGACTGCCGAACACGTTGTCGCGCAGAATGCGCCCGTGCTCGTCGGTGGTCTGCCGCTCGTCGGTGCCGCTGTCCGTGCTGCCGCGGAACGTCGCGACTTCGACGGTCTCGCTGCCGCACATCACGTGCACCAGCCGAAAGCGGCGGCCGATGATGCGCGAACGGCGGAAAATCGCGCGCACCTGCTCCGGGCTCGCGCTGGTCGCAACATCGTAGTCCTTCGGTTCTCTCCCGAGCAGCAGGTCGCGCACCGCGCCGCCGACCACGTAGGCGGCATGGCCGTGCTGCTGCAGCGTCGCGCACGTGGTCGCCGCGCAACGGCTGATATGCTCGCGCGCGATGCGATGAACCTTGAGAGGAATGACTTTGGACGGGGCCGGCCGGAACATCCGTCCCGAGAAAACCCTGCCGAGAAATTTTCGAATCATCTACTGGAAAAAAATTGAATTATATAACGGGCAGGAAGTGCGCATCCGGCCCGCTGCCAAACGCGCGCACGCGGCAGCCGTAAAGGTCCTCCAGCCGCTCCGGCTGCAGCAGATCCGCCGCGGCCCCCGCCGCGTGGCGACCGTCGCCATAGAGCATCAGCACCCGGTCGCAGCGGCTGGCAAAAGCCAGGTCGTGCAGCACCAGCATGACTGCCTTGCCCGTCTCGCGCGTGGCCGCGCGCACCCGTTCGAGCGTCTGCAGCTGGTGGCGCAGGTCGAGGTGCTGCAGCGGCTCGTCGAGCAGCATGAACTGCGGATTCTGCGCCCACAACTGCGCGAGCCGCGCCCGCTGGCGCTCGCCGCCGGACAGCGTGCCGTACGATTGCGCCGCGAGCGGCTCGAGGTCGAACTCGAAGATCGCGCGCGCCGCGGCCTCTTCATCGGACGCGTCCCAGCCGAACAGCGAGCGCGCGTGCGGGTAGCGGCCGAGCATGACGTAATCCGCGAGCGAGCCCCAGAACTCCTGGTCCTCGCGCTGCAGCAGCACGCCGAGTGTGCGGCGGAGGCTCCGGCGCGAATAATCCGCGAGCGGTTTGCCGGCGACGCTGACGCGCCCCGCTCGCGCGGGCGCGAGCCCGGCGAGCGCATGCAGCAGCGTCGTTTTGCCGCTGCCGTTGCAGCCGAGCACAGCCCATAACTCGCCAGGTGCGACCGCAAGGTCGAGCTCGCGGCACAGGGTGCGCGTGCCGACAGCGATCGTCAGGCGCTCGGCGTGCAGCATCACGGCTTGCGCGACAACAGGAACAAAAGCACCGGCACGCCGAGCAGCGCGGTGAACACGCCGACCGGCAGCTGTTGCGGCGCCCATACCGTGCGCGCGAAAGTGTCGGCGAGCGCAACGAAGCTGCCGCCGGCGAGCGCGGACGCGGGCAGCAGCCGGCGGTGATCGTTGACGCCCACCAGGCGCAGCGCGTGCGGCACCATCAAGCCCACGAAGCCGATGCTGCCGCCGAGCAGCACCGCCGCGACCGTCGCGAGCGCCGCACCGAAATATAGCGCCGCCTGCAATCCGCTCACCGCGACGCCCAGCGCGCGCGCCTTGAGCGCGCCGAGCGCAAGCGCATTGAGGCTGCCCGACCAGAATGTGAATACCAGCAACACCAGCGCGAGCAACAACCATGCGGCGCCGCTGTGATCGGCGTGCGACAGATCGCCCATCAGCCAGAACAGCATGCCTTTCAACTGCGCCTGCGGCGCGAGCACGAGCGTGAGGCTGATCAATGCGCTGAAACCCGCCGACAATACGACACCAGTCAGCAGCAGCCGGTGCAGGTTCCAGTCGCCGGCGCGGAAGCTCAATGCGAACACGATCGCGATTGCGCCCAGCGCGCCGGCGAGTGCGGCCAGGTTGGTGAACGCGAGCCCGGCGCCGAGGAGCAGCGCGCTCAACGCGCCGAGCGCAGCACCTCCCGATACCCCAAGGATGTAGGGATCGGCAAGCGGATTACGCAGCAGCACCTGCAGCAGCACGCCGGCGGTCGCGAGCAGCCCGCCGCAAGCGAATGCCGCAAGCGCGCGTGGCAGCCGCAGCCGCCAGATCACGTCCTGCACGAGGCCGGGAATCGGAAAGAAAACGCTGTCAAAGACTTGTACGGCGGATATCGGGAAGGTGCCGAACAGCAGCGCGATGAATAAACTGCCTGCCGCCACGACCAGCAATGCCGGAAAAAGCAGCGAGCGGGACATAAGGGCATTTCTAAAATTCGTCATTCCAAGCTTGACCTGGAATCCAGATACTTATTGATGAACGTCAAATTACCTGGCATCTACAAATAGTTGCATTGGCGGATGCCCCACCCTCACCCCAGCCCTCTCCCGCCCAAGCGGGAGAGGGAGTGTTCCCTCGCCCCGCTTGCCGGAAGAGAAGGAGTGTTCCCTCGCCACGCTTGCGGGGAGAGGGCTAGGGTGAGGGGAAAGTTTGCCAACCACTTTCACGATTCTCAATAGATTACAACTCGAAACTCCATATGCTACTGCAAACTGATTATCGGCCAGCCGTGTTTCACGGCGTGTGCGCGCAGCGTGTCATCCGGATCGACCGCGACCGGATGGGTGACGCGCGCGAGCAGCGGCAGGTCATTCAGCGAATCGCTGTAGAACCAGCTTTGCGAAAACGACCCGAGCGCCTGCCCCTGCCCAGCGAGCCAGTCCTCGAGGCGTTTGACCTTGCCCTCGCGAAAACACGGCATGCCGGCCACCTCTCCGGTGAATTCGCCGCCGGCGTGCGCCGGCTCGGTCGCGATCAGGTTGTCGACGCCGAATTCGCGCGCGATCGGCGCCGTCACGAAGCTGTTGGTCGCGGTCACGATCACGCGCAGGTCGGCCCGATGGCGCTCGATCAGCTCTTTGGCGCGCGGCCGCACCAGCGGCAGGATTTTCGTTTGCATGAACTTCCGGTGCCAGCCATCGAGCACGTGCCGCGGGTGGCGCGACAGCGGCTTTAGCTGGAAGTCGAGGAATTCGTGGATGTCGAGAGTGCCTTGCTTGTACTGCTCGTAGAAAGCCTCGTTGCGCGCCTCGTAGACTTCGCGGTCGAGCACTCCCTGCTCGATCAGGAACTGCGCCCACTCGAAATCGCTGTCGCCCGACAGAAGCGTGTTATCGAGATCGAAAAGCGCGAGATTCAACGGACACTCCCTGGTTAAAACTTTTGATTTTATCGGCGTTCATCGGCGTTCGATCCTCACCCCCGACCCCTCTCCACGAGTGGAGAGGGGAGGTTCGAGATTCCCTTCTCCTGAGGGAGAAGGGCATGGGATGAGGGCTGGGCGGTTTCAACTTGTTTTTGTGGTGGCTTCGAGCAACTCCCGCAGCAGCGGCACCGTGATCGCGCGCTTGGTCTCCAGCGAATAGCGGTCGAGCGCATCGAGGAGCGCGAGCAGCGACGGCATGTCGCGCCGCGCGTGACGCAGCAGGTAAGCGGTGACCTCCGGCGCGAGCCGCAGGCCGCGCGCATCGGCGTGGCGGCGCAGCGCCGCGGATTTTTCCTCGTCACCCAGGCCGTGCAACTGGTAGACGAGCCCGGCCGCAAGCCGCGTCACCAGATCGGCGCGCAGCCGCAGTTGCGCGGGCGCTGCATTGCCGCTCGCGAGCAGCGCGCCGTTGCCGCCGCGGATCCGGTTATGCAGGTTGAACAAGGCGATCTGCGCTTCGGCACCGAGCAGATGCACGTCATCCGCCGCACACAGCACGTCGTCCGCGGCGTCTATGACCTTCGTCTGTGCATCGAACCACACGGTACGTCTGCCGTTGCGCCGCGCGGCGGCGGCTGCCGCGCGCAACAGATGGCTGCGGCCGCTGCCGTCGGCACCCCACAGGTAGAAGAAGCGCTCGTTGCTGGCGCCGTTCGCCAGCGCGTAGAGCGCAACCACCAGCTCGGCGTTGCGGCCCGGCACAAAGTTGTCGAGCGTCGGCGCTGCAGGCAGCGCGATATCGAGCACGAGTTGCTTCATGGATCAAAGGGCGGCCAACCGCGCCGGGTCTGGATTGAAGAAGCGTCGAGCCATCAATTAATGTAAAATCCCGCTCGCCGCAGCAGACCTGCAATCGTCGGCAAGCGCACGAGATCGGCGGATTCGAAAATGGACGTTTCGGCAGGCGCTATCTTAGCTGAGTTGTGCCTTCCCCGCTGGAATCCTGGCGTCTGTCACACACGCCAAAAGGGCGCACCGTGAGCACATCTGACCGTTCCAATCCACTGACCTATCGCGATGCAGGTGTCGATATCGACGCCGGCGACGCGCTGGTCGAGAACATCAAGCCGTTTGCCAGGAAAACCATGCGGCCCGAAGTGCTCGCCGGTATCGGCGGTTTCGGCGCGCTGTGCCGGGTTCCCGGCAAGTACCGCGAACCGGTGCTGGTTTCCGGCACCGACGGCGTCGGCACCAAGCTCAAACTCGCCTTCGAGCTCGACCGCCACGACACGATCGGCATCGATCTCGTTGCGATGAGCGTCAACGATATCCTGGTGCAGGGCGCCGAGCCGCTGTTCTTCCTCGATTATTTCGCCTGCGGCAAGCTCGACGTCGCGACCGCGACGCGGGTGGTCAAGGGCATCGCCGCCGGTTGCGAGCAGGCAGGCTGCGCGCTGATCGGCGGCGAGACCGCCGAGATGCCCGGCATGTATCCGGCGGGCGAGTACGATCTCGCCGGTTTTGCGGTCGGCGTCGTCGAAAAAAGCCGCATCATCGACGGCTCGACGATCGCTGCCGGCGACGCGGTGCTCGGGCTGGCCTCGAGCGGCGCGCATTCCAACGGTTACTCGCTGATCCGCCGCATCATCGCGCAGAACAAAATCGACCTGTCGGCGCAACTCGACGGCAGAACGTTAAGCGATCTGATACTCGCGCCGACGCGCATTTACGTAAAACCCGTGCTGCAACTGATGGAACAACTTCCGGTCAAAGGCCTCGCCCACATCACCGGCGGGGGACTCGTCGACAACGTGCCGCGCATCCTGCCCGCGCACCTGACGGCGCGGCTCGATCGCGCCAGCTGGCGGCTGCCGCCGCTTTTCGAGTGGTTGCGGCAGCAGGGCAACGTTGCCGGCGACGAAATGCTGCGCGTATTCAACTGCGGCATCGGCATGGTGGTGATCGTCGCCGCTGAGCATGCGCGGCAGGCGGACGAAGTGCTGCGCGCCGCGGGCGAGACCGCGTGGCGCATCGGAACCATCCAGGCACGCGCCGCCGGCGAGGCGCAAACCGTAGTCGCATGAAAAAAATCGTCATCCTCATATCAGGGCGCGGCAGCAACATGCAGGCGATCCTCGCTGCGCGGCTGCCGGTCACGGTCGCGGCCGTAATCAGCAACGAACCGCGGGCTGCGGGCCTTTCATTCGCGCGCGGGCACGGCGTCGCCACGCGGGTCGTCGAGCATCGTGCTTACGCCGACCGCACCGGGTTCGACGCCGCATTGGCGCGTGAGATCGATGCATTCGCTCCCGATCTCGTCGTGCTCGCAGGTTTCATGCGCATTCTCGGCGATGATTTCGTCAAGCATTACGCCGGGCGGCTGCTGAACATACACCCGTCGCTGCTGCCGGCGTTTCCTGGGCTGCATACGCATCGCCGCGCGCTCGAGGCCGGCGTCAGGATCCACGGCTGCACCGTGCATTTCGTGACACCGCGGCTCGACCATGGACCGATCATCATCCAGGCCGCGGTGCCGGTGCTTCCCGGGGACAGCGAAGATGCGCTTGCCGGGCGCGTGCTCGAACAGGAGCACCGCATCTATCCGCAGGCGATCCGCTGGTTCTGCGACGGGCGTCTCGAAATCACGCCGCATGCGCGGGTCGTGCTCGAAGCGGAACGCACTGCCGCTGGCACTTTATTTGCACCCGCGCTCGAGCCATGATCGTCCGCGCTCTCCTCGCAATGGCATTTGCCGCGCTCGCCGCGGCTACGGGCGCGGGTAATGCCTCGCCGCCCGCATCGATTGCGGCGAGCTACGACGTGTACCAGAACCGCCTGCCGGTGGCGGTGGTGCAGGAAGCGTTCGAGAAAGACGGCACCCAGTACCGGATCGTCAGCGAAAGCACCCCGGCCGGCCTGCTGGCATTATTCGTGCGGACCCGGATCAAAATCCACAGCCGCGGCGCGGTGACGCCGGCGGGACTGCGCCCCGAGCAATTCGACTACGGGCGGCTCGACGATGCGAGCAAGAACGTGAGCGCGGCGTTCGACTGGCGGGCGAAGCAACTGCATCTGACTTTCGACGGCCGCAACGAAACCATCGTGCTGCCGCAGGACACGCAGGACCGCGTTTCGCTGATGTATCAGTTCATGTTTCTGCCGGCTGAGAAGCTCAGTGACCTCGCGTTCCATATGACCAACGGCAAGAAGATCGAGCTTTACCGCTATCATCTCGCGGGAACCGAACTGATCGACACGCCGCTTGGCAAACTGGACACTCTGCGCCTCGTCAAACAGCGCGAGCCTGGCGACAACGCGGTCGAAGTCTGGCTCGCGCGTGACCGGAATTTCTTTCCGGTCAGGCTGCTGATCCTGGAAAATGACGGCTCGAAATTCGAGCAGGTCATCACGCGGCTCGAATTCAAGTAGCGCTGTGCCGGACATCAACGCCATGCGCAAGCTCGCGTACTTTGTTGCGGCTTCGCTGCTCGCGCACCTGGTGGGGATCTACGGCGTGCGGCTGGAATTGCCGCGGCGCGCCGCCGAGCCGCTGCCGCTCGAAGTGCAGTTGCAGGCCACCGTGCCGCCACCGCGGGTCCTGCCGCGGCCACGGCCACGTCCGCCGGCGATGCATCAGCCCTCCACCGCGGCGGTCGCCACCGAACCGATATTCGCGGTGCCCACGCCTGTTGCCGCTGAACCAATGCTCGAGGCGCCCGCGCAAGTCGCCGCGGCGGCGGTATTCGAGCCGGCGGAACCTGAGACGCCCGCGCTTGCGCCGCCGCCACTCGAAACAAGCGAACCCGAACCGAAACCCGCGCCGCTGCTGGCGCGGCGCCTGCCGCGCCAGGGCGAAATCACCTATGAGCTTTATCTCGGCAACGACAAGTTCAGCGTCGGCCGCACACTGCAAACGTGGGAACTCGGCGACGGCGGTTACCGGCTGTCGAGCGTTTCCGAAACCACCGGCCTCGTCGCGCTCTTCACCCGCCAGCGCCTTGCCTACGAAAGCCGCGGCCAGTTGACTGCAAGCGGCCTGCGTCCCGAGCACTTCACGACGCATCGAGTGCGCTCCGGACGCAGCGAGAATGCCGCTGCCGATCTCGACTGGAACGCGATGACGGCAATGATAGTGAACCCGCAGCGCGACGTCGCGCTGCCCGCCGATGCGCAGGACCTGGTGAGTTTCATCTACCAGCTCGGGCTCCTGCCGCTTGCCCCGGGGCGCATTGAGCTGCCGATCACCAACGGCTGGAAGCTCGAGCGCTACGAGCTCGAAATCGGCGGTGAGGAAGAGCTGCAAACGCCGATCGGCGCGCTGCGCGCGGTGCCGATCAAGCAGGTGCGGCGGCCGGGTCAGGAAAGCATCGAACTGTGGCTCGCGGCCGAATACCAGTGGCTGCCCGTGCGCATCCGCTTTTTCGACCGCGAGGGCGAGCCCTCCGGCGAGCAGCTGGTGAGCGAAATCCGCGTCAGCGCCGATTAGAAACTCAAAAAAACTGAACGGCAATTAGCCGCCGATAAACGCAGATAAACGCCGATGAAATTCCTAAAGCACCGAGCGGTCTTTGTTAAGACTGTTGACCTTATCTGCGTTCATCGGCGTTCATCGGCGGTTCCAAGTTTTTTTGGGGATTGCTTCT
>JACPTJ010000265.1 GCA_016192835.1 Betaproteobacteria bacterium | reverse complement strand
CGCTTCGCGCGGACCGGCATAGCGCATGTCGAGCGGATAGCCCGACTGCACCACGGTCTTCTTGACGAAGTATTTGTCGATCAGCACGCCGATGGCCCGGGTGCGCACCTCGGCCGGAATGTCGCCGGGCTTGAGATTGCCGAGCAGCGAGTGCACCAGCACGCCGTCGCAAACCTCGATTGCGACCTTGGCCAGATATTCATGCGAACGGTGCATCGGATTGCGCGTCTGGAACGCTGCGACCGTGGACCAGCCGTTCGTCTCGAACACGGCACGAGTTTGCGCGGGCGTCAGGTAAAGGTCCCCGTACTTGGCGGGGAACCCGCCCTGCGACAGCACCTTGAGCGAACCGGCGAGGTTGACTTCACCTTGTTCCATCACCATTTTCACGCCCGGGTGCTCGAGGTCGGTCGTTTTGAATACCGTCGCGCACTCGTGCGCCTTGTTGATCGCGTATTTCTCCGTGACTTTCATCGTGGCAAGCAATTCGCCGTTTTCCGGATCCACGAGCGCGACATCGGTGCCGGTCTTGAAGCTGGCCGCGGTATCCTTGTCGGTGGAGAGCGTGATCGGGATCGGCCAGAACAGACCGTTCGTCATTCTCATGCCGTCGCACACGCCTTCCCAGTCGGCATGCGTCATGAATCCATCGAGCGGCGTGAAACCGCCGATTCCGAGCATGATGATGTCGCCGCGCTCGCGGGAGCTGACAGTCACCCTGGGCAGGGTTTGCGCACGAGCAGTTTCGTTGTGCAGCGCAGCGCCTTCGAGCAACAAAGGTCTGAGCTTTCCTCCCCCGTGAGGGGGGACCAGCTTGGACACCACAAACTCCTTAGACTGACGGTGCAAGATGTTATTGTTTTAAGGCGGGGAAATATTAGCACGGCGTAATAGGCGGATTTATCTATTTATTTGATTGGGGAATAAGTAAACTCGATTTTCCGGGCGTCGCAGGCCGCGAGGCACGCAAATTCGGGTTATTCTTCGTAACCAGCTGAACGTTTTGCGCGCAACGTGACTTTCCCCGACAAAATGCTATGATGCGCCGCTTGTACTTGTATCCATACAATAAAGTCCCCAGAGAAAAATGCGTTACCGGCGGTTCCTGACAGCTGCTGCCGTAGCCGCAGCGCTTGGCATCCCCCCGGTTTCGAGCGTCTCGTGGGGCGCGCCGGGATTGGACCCGCACAATCTTGAGGCGCGCACTGCTCCGGCGCCAAATCAGCCCTGGATATCGGATCAGCCGCTGCCGCAGGTGCCGGCATCCGCAGCCATGCAAGCGGCGCCGGCCGGGTTGAACGGGCCGGTATCTCTCGCGCAGCTTACCGATCTCGCGCTCAGGCTCAACGCCAGGACCCGCCAGGCCTGGTTGCAGGCACGCGCGGAAGCCGCGACGCTCGGCGTGGAGCGCGCGGATGAGTGGCCGCAGATCAACGCATTGCTCAGTCACAATCTCGGCCGGCCGATTTCCGGTACCACCGGCACCGCCTCTTCGGTGCAGACTCGCTACGGGCCGAACGTCACCCTGAGCTACGTTTTGTTCGATTTCGGCCAGCGGGCGGCCAATATCGAAGCGGCGAACTACCGGCTGCTCGCCGCGAATCTTGCGCAGAACCGCGTGCTGCAGGAAGTGGCATTCCAGGTCGAGCAGGCGTATTACCGGGTGCTGGCATTTGATTACCTGGTGCGCGCGAGCCGCGAATCGCTGACGAAGTTCGAGACGGCTCTTGACGCCGCGCAACGGCGCCGTTCGTCGGGTCTGGCGACCGCCGGCGACGAATACCGCGCGGAGACGCAAGTCGGACAAGCGCGCCTGTCTCACCCGCAACGAGGGCGAACTGTCGAAGGCACGCGGCCAGCTCGCGAACGCGGTAGGGCTGCCGGTGAATGTCAAGCTGGAGCTGCAGGCAGTATCGGAATCTCCGCCGGTTTCCGAAATCACGCAGTCGATGGAAGCGTTGCTTGAAAAAGCCAAGGCGAGCCGTCCCGATTTGATCGCCGCCGAAGCGCGCGCGCGCGCCGCACGCGCCAGTTCAACGGCAGTTTCGCGGGCTGGGCTGCCCACTCTCGAATTCGTTTCAAATTACGGTCGGGTGCTTTTCACCGATTCGCGCACCGGGCAGGATGTTTACAACTTTGGCTTTAATGTAAGAATCCCGCTGTTCAGCGGCTACCGCGACACCTACAGCAAGCGGCGGGCGCAGGAAGTGGCCGATCAGGCGGAAAGCACGCGCGACCAGTTGTACAGTCAGACCGAGCTGGAGGTGTGGCAGTCGTATTTCGATTTGCAAACCGCCGCGTCCAGCGTCGCGAGCACCGCCAATCTGGTCAAGAGCGCCGGTGAGTCGGCCGCCGCCGCCGCCGCACGTTACAAGGCGGGAGTGGGCAGCCTGCTCGACCTCATCACCGCGCAGCTCGACGACACCAACGCCCGCGTGCAGCAGATTCAGTCCTACCTCGACTGGTATAGCGCACTCGCGCGCTTGAATTTCGCGCTCGGGGCGTCCGATGCAGCGATCCTCAGGACCCGGACGCCGTGAAGTCGCACACCGCGAACGCAAGGTTAGGTACTCGCGCGGATGCAAACAATCGTTGTACGGGGTGTGACGATTTTATTGAGATAAGTAAATGACGCGTTTCTGGAAAAGTTTCCTGGTGATCTGCGTCCTTGCGGCAGGCTCCGGTTTCTATTGGTGGAAGTCGCAGCCGGCAACGAAGAACGCGGGCGCAGTGCCGGGCAAAGCGGCCAAGGCTGACGCCAAGGGCGCGGGCAAAGGCGGCGGGGTGCTGACCGTCAAGGCAGTCCGGGCTGTCATGAAGCCGATGCCGGTGCTGGTCGAAGCCGTCGGAACGGTTGAGGCCGAACACAGTGTCCAGGTAAGAGCGCAGGTGAGCGGAGTGCTGAAATCCGTGCTGTTCAAGGAGGGCGACAGGGTAAAGGCTGGGCAACTTCTGTTCCAGATCGACCCCCGCACGTTCCAGTCTCAGTACGATCAGGCACTCGCCGCGATGGCGCGAGACCAGGCCCTGCTCGAAAACGCGCGCGCGCAGCAGGAGCGGCTCGAACCGCTGCTCAAGCGGGAATTCATCACCCGCCAGGAGTACGACGTGGCGGTTACGTCGGCCAAATCGCTTGAAGCGACGGTCGCAGCCGACCGGGCGATAGCCGAGCAGGCGCGGATACAGCTCGAATATTCGCGAATCACAGCGCCAATCGCAGGCCGTACCGGTACGCTGGCAGTCACGCCGGGCAACCTGGTGCCTGCGGCGGGAGGGGGCGTGCCTCTGGTCACGATCAATAGCATGGACCCGATCCTGGTGGCGTTCAGCATCCCTGAGCGCCAGCTCAAGGAAATTCGGCGCTACCAATACAGCCAGGATATGCGCATTGAAATCCTGCCCGACCGCGGCGGATCGCCGGTGGCAGAAGGCAAGCTCGTATTTATCGACAACACGGTGACGCCGCAGACGGGTACCGTGCTGTTGAAAACTCGCGTTTCCAACACCAAGGAGCTCATCTGGCCGGGACAATTCGTCAATGTCCGCGTTGTGCTGACGATCGAACCCGAAGCGGTCGTGGTGCCGGAGGTGGCGGTCCAGCCCGGGCAGGAAGGCAGCTTCGTCTACTTGATGGATGCTGCAAACAAAGTGCAGGTGCAGCCGGTCAAAGTGTCGCGTCAGATCGGAAACGAGGTGGTCATTGCTTCCGGTGTCAAAGCCGGCGATCATATCATCACCGAGATACCGCAGGCCCTGCAACCGGGCGCGACGGTGCGGTTGGCCGGTGCAGACGACAAGAAGGGCAGTGGTGAAAAAGGCAAGGGCAAGGGTCAAGGCAAGGGCGGCGAGAAGGGCGAAAGCAAGTCCGAATAAGCCGAAGGACGAGACACCATGAACCTGTCAAAAGTTTTTATTGAACGGCCGGTCGCAACAACGATACTGGTCGCGGCCATCGTCATTTTCGGGGTGATCGCGTTCAGGACCTTGCCGGTGAATGAGCTGCCCAATGTCGATTTTCCAACCATCCGGGTTGAGGCGGAGTTGCGCGGAGCCAACCCGGAAATCATGGCCTCGACGGTCGCCACCCCCCTGGAACGCCAATTCAGCCAGATCCCCGGGGTGGACAGCATGAATTCGGTCAGCAGCACCGGCAGGACGCGCATCACCCTGCAATTCAGTCTGGAGCGTGACATCGACTCGGCGGCACAGGACGTGCAAACGGCTATCTCGCAGGCCATGCGGCGGCTACCGGACGGTGTTGATCCTCCGACATTGCGCAAGGTCAATCCGGCGGATTTCACGATCATCTTCCTGGCGGTCAGCGCGAAAACCTTGCCACTTCAGCAGCTCCACGAGTTCGCCGAGACCAACATTGCACAGCGGCTGTCCACGGTAAACGGGGTGGCCCAGGTCATCGTTTTCGGCGCGCAGAAATACGCGGTGCGAATCTTCGTCAATCCTGAAGCGCTGTCGAAACGCGGTCTTGGGCTGGACAAGATCGTCAGCGCGATCCAGAACGCAAACAGCAATCTCCCGTCGGGCGTGCTCCAAGGCAGCGCGCGCAATTTCACGGTCAAATCCTCGGGCAAGCTCGAACGCGCCAGCGGCTTCAACGACCTCATCGTCGCGTACCAGGACGGCATGCCGGTGCGGCTTTCCGACGTCGGCCGGGCGGAGGACGGAATCGAGAACGCGCGGGTCAAGAGCTGGCTGAACGGTGAACGGAACATCGGGCTCGGGGTTTTCCGCCAACCTGGGGCCAACACGGTCGAGGTGGTCAACCGGGTCAAAGCGTTGTTCCCGGAAATCGAGCGTGAGGCGCCGCCGGGCGTGAAATTCAATGTTGTCAACGACCGTTCTGAATTCATAAAGTCGTCGATCAACGAAGTGGAACTCCATCTCCTGCTCTCGATCATGCTGGTGGTGCTGGTGATACTCGCGTTCCTGCGCAATGCGAGGTCCACGATCATCACCGCGCTGACCCTTCCGACATCGGTCATCGGCACGTTTGCGGCGATTTATCTGCTCGGTTTCAGCCTCAACAATCTCTCTTTGATGGCGATCATCCTCGCCGTCGGATTCGTGGTGGACGACGCTATCGTGGTGCTCGAGAACATCACCCGCCACATGGAGATGGGCAAGGACCGGATGCGGGCGGCGCTGGAAGGATCGAAGGAGATCGCGTTCACGGTGCTGTCGATGACGATCTCGCTCTCGGCGGTCTTCATCCCGATCCTTTTCATGGAAGGGCTGCTGGGGCGGTTGTTCCGTGAATTCGCCGTCACCATAGGGGTAGCGATACTGATATCCGGTGCGGTCGCGCTTTCGATGACGCCGATGATGTGCAGCCTGCTGCTCGAACCGACCCACAGCCATGGCCGCGTGTACCAATTCTTCGAATGGATATTCGACGCGTCGCGGGATTTTTATGGGACGACTTTGCGCTGGACGATGCGGCACCGGGGTCTAATGCTGGTCGGGTCGGCCGTAGTTCTGGTATTGATAGGGGTCATCTACACCATGGTTCCGCAGGGCTTCATCCCGCGGCAGGATACGGGCGTTGTCTTCGGCAACACGCGGGCACCGGAAGGCGTCACTTTCGCCGAACTCGAGCGGCGGCAACGCAGAGCCGCGGAGATCATCCAGAAGCACCCTGATGTGGAAGCCGTCATGTCCACGGCGGGGCAAGGCACCGGAGGCACTACTGGAGACAACGTTGGTCGGGTGATCGTGCGCCTTAAGCCACGCGACGAGCGCAAGCTGACGGCCGATCAGGTGATCCAGGAATTGCGCCGCCCGTTTGCCGGAGGGGCACTAGGCTTGCAAGTATTCATGAACAATCCGCCGTCGATCAATATCGGAGGCCTGGCCGGCAACGCCGATTATCAGATGGTGGTGCAGGGATCGGACCTGAAAACGCTCTACGCCGAGGCGCAGGCGTTCGAAACGAGGTTGCGAGAATCAGACTTTCTCCGCGATGTGAGCGCCGATTTGGAGCTCCGTAACCCTGAGATTCAGATCAATATACTCCGCGATCGCGCAGCGGCTTTGGGCGTGTCGCCGCAACAGATCGAAACCGCGCTATACAATGCCTATGGCGGACGGCAGATCAGCACGCTATACGGCGCCACGGACCAGTACCTGGTGCTGCTGGAACTCGATCCACGCTTCCAGCGCGATATCAACGCATTGCGATCGCTTTACGTCCAGTCCAGCACCGGCCGCATGGTGCCGATACACGCCGTGGCCGATGTCAATATGGGGGTCGGGCCGGTGTCGGTAAGCCACTACGGCCAGTTGACCTCTGTCGTCTTGTCGTTCAACCTGGCGCCCGGCATTTCGATCGGTGACGCCGTTTCGCGCCTCGAGCGGATGGCGGCTGAAACACTTCCCAGCGGGGTATCCGCAAAGATGGTGGGCAGCGCCAGGGCGTTTCAGGATGCGTTTCGGACATTGCCGGTCCTGCTGCTGATCACGATTCTCGTGATCTACATGGTGCTGGCGATACTCTATGAGCACTATGCGCATCCGATCACTATTCTGACCGCACTGCCATTTGCCGGGTTTGGCGCGCTATTGATGCTGATGCTGTTCGGCATGGAGCTGAACATCTTCAGCTTTGTGGGCATCATACTGCTGGTGGGGTTGGTCAAGAAGAATGGCATCATGATGGTGGATTTCGCGTTGCAGTTGCAGCGCGAGAAAGGCTTGCCCTCGGACCAAGCGATCGTCGAAGCCTGCCTGATTCGATTCCGGCCGATTATGATGACGACGATGGCGGCGATATTCGCGACACTGCCTCTGGCCCTCGGGACGGGCACGGGTTCCGAGACCCGTCAGCCGCTCGGCATTGCCGTGGTTGGCGGACTGGTGTTCTCCCAGTTGTTGACGCTCTATGTGACCCCGACGTTTTACGTGAGCATGGAGCGCTTCGCGCAATTTCTCCGCTCGCGTTTCGGCAGTGGCAAGACGGTACAATCTGAGCAGGCGTAAGTGCGCCGCTTTCTTGCCCGCAGGCGCCCTGCCTGCGTCGGCCGATTGCCTACCGTCGCCGAAAGTTGATGATTGTTCGATTGACGCTGTCGGCGTTACGTTGCTACAATGCCGTTCACCTGACGCGGGGTGGAGCAGTCTGGCAGCTCGTCGGGCTCATAACCCGAAGGTCAAAGGTTCAAATCCTTTCCCCGCAACCAAACAAATCAACGGCTTGCAGCGATGCAGGCCGTTTTTGTTTTCTGGATTACCAGGACTTATCGATCGGGTCGAGAGATACGTAGACGTGGACGTGATCGGCGCCGAAGTCCCGCGGTGCGATCTTCGCTAACCCGAACGAAGGCTCGCCCAGCGTATCGAACTTCCACGTAAACGCCTTCTCGCCGTTGACGATGGTGACAATCTCGTTGCGGTAGACATTCAGATACTTTGACCCGGGGCCCAGCTTGACGACGCGGGCAGTTAGTGCGCCCTGTGCTGACGTTCCAA
>JACPTJ010000264.1 GCA_016192835.1 Betaproteobacteria bacterium | reverse complement strand
GTCGATGTCGTCGACGACGACGCCGAAATTGTAGGTTGGCACGCCGTCAGCGCGCAGTAACACCACGTCGTCGAGCTCGCTGTTACTGACAGTAATGGGTCCCTTGACGAGATCGGTCCATGCGACGTAGCCCGAAAGCGGATTCCTGAAGCGGATCACCGGCGGCACGCCGGCGGGCGGTGTTGCCCCGGAATCGCGCCAGCGGCCGTCGTAGCGCGGCTTCTCGCCGCGCGCGCGCTGCGCCTCGCGCATCGCCTCGAGCTCTTCCTTCGAGCAATAGCAACGGTACGCATGGCCTTCCTCGATCAGCTGTTCCGCGGCATCGCGGTAACGCTGCAGGCGCTGCATCTGGTAGAACGGCCCCTCGTCACAATCCAGTCCCAGCCATTGCATTGCGTCGAGGATCGCCTGCACCGACTGCTGGGTCGAGCGCTCGAGATCGGTGTCTTCGATGCGCAGTATGAATTTGCCGCCGCGATTGCGCGCGTAAGCCCAGCAAAACAGGGCGGTGCGCGCGCCGCCGATATGGAGGTAGCCGGTAGGACTCGGGGCAAAGCGGGTTCTGACCATGCCATTCACGCTAAAATGCGTATTGTATGCGACACCGATTCAAATCACACCAACGCAAGGAAAAACAGTGATCAACGCAGCCATCGTCGGCCTCGGCCGCTGGGGACAAAACCTCGTCAACAGCATCCAGGGCCGGAGCGACAAGATCCGCATCGTGGCCGGGGCCACGCGCACCGTCGCCAAGGCCGCGGACTACGCGAAAAGGCAGGGGTTTCCGCTCTACGACGCGTACGAAAAAGTGCTCGCCGACCCGTCGATCGACGCAATCGTGATCGCGACGCCGCACACGCAGCGCGTGGCGCTGATCACCGCCGCCGCCAAAGCCGGCAAACATGTATTCACCGAAAAACCGCTGACCCTGACCCTGCGGGATGCGCAAACCTGCGTCACAACTTGCGCCGATCACAACGTTACGCTCGCAGTCGGCTACAACTGGCGGTTCCAGCCTGCGCTGCAGGAAATCAGGCGCATGCTCGATGACGGCCGCCTGGGAAAACTGCTGCATATCGAAGGTAATTTCTGCGGCCCCAGCGTCTATCGCTTCGGCGCCGATCACTGGCGTCTCGATCGCGAGGAAGGCCCGGCCGGCGGCATGACCGGCCGCGGCGTGCACGTCGTCGACGCGATGCTGTACCTATCCGGTAAGATCGACACCGTATTTGCACAAAGCTACCGGCGTGCGCTTGATTACGGCACCGACGACACAACGTCGGTGCTGTTTCGTTTCAGGAACGGAGCGACCGGCTATCTGGGAACGTTCATCGCAACGGCCGAAACCTGGCGCATGCAGGTATTCGGCTCCAGGGGCTGGGCCGAGGTCGGCGACGTCCAGCATTTGACGACTTGGGAAATGCGGGCATGTTTCGTCGACCCGGCGAACCTCCACGTGCATCAGCGGCCCCAGACCATCACCTTTCCGCAACTGAGCACCGAGCGTGCCGAGCTCGAAAACTTCGCCGACGCGATCGAGGCCGGGCGCCCGCTCGCGGTCGCCGCAGGAGACGAAGTGCACGGCGTGGCGGTGCTGGAAGCGATACTGGAATCGGCAACGAAGAACGCGGCGGTCAAGATCGATCAGTAACCACCAATCCAAATCTTCGTGGCGATTGGTGTCATTGGGGCTTCATCCCGACCGACTTGACGATTTTGGCGTACAGCTTCAGTTCCCGGTCGATCAGGGCGGCCATATCCTCACCGCTGCGGGCGACCACGTCGTTGCCGAGCGCGACGAGCCGCTCCCGCACATCCGGAATGCGAAGGGCTTTCTGAAATTCGCCCTGCAGTTGGGCGCGTATGGCCTCCGGAGTGCCAGCGGGGAAAAAGATGCCCATCCAGGTCACGAGGTCGAAGCCCGGATAGGAATCCGCCACTCTGGGCACTTGCGGCAAAACGGGCGAAGGCTGCGACGAGGTCACCGCGATCGCGCGCAACCGGCCCGCCTGGATGTGCGCCAGCGGACCGGTAACGTTGCCAAACATGACCGCAATCTCTCCCGAAATGAGGTCGACGTACGCCGGCGCCACTCCTTTGTAGGGCACGTGATTGAGCTTCACCTTTGCCATCGACTGGAAAAGCTCCATGCCGAGGTGCGTCAGGTTGCCGACGCCGGCTGTACCGTAGTTGAGTTCGCCGGGACGGGAGCGCGCCAGCGCGACGAACTCTTTCAGCGAGTGCACCGGCAGCGACGGATGCACGACGAGGACCATCTGCGAGGACGTCAGCCACGTGACCGGCGCAAAATCCTTTCTCGGGTCATAGCCCAGATCGCGCCGCAGCACCGGGTTGATGGTCATCGGTCCGGTATTGCCGATCAGCATCATGTAGCCGTCGGGCGCGGATTTGGCGACGGATTCCGCGCCGATGCTGCCGCCGGCGCCGGAGCGGTTCTCCACGATGACATTCTGCCCCAGCGACAGGTGCGGCACGAGTATCCGTGCCACGGCGTCCACCGGTCCTCCGGCCGGATACGGCACGAGCAACCGCACCGGCTTGGTGGGATAACCCTGTGCTGCGGCGATCTGAGCGGCCGCAATGAGCGCAAGCAACAACCATCGCATCGTACGCATATTCTCCCCCTCCGAGATGATAGGCGAACCGTGATTATGCAACGCCGCGGCGGTTCGCGACGTACTGTCAATCGTGGAGTATCATAAAGGAAAGGGGTTAATTAATGAAAGAAAAACGCGCGTTACTGCTGCTGGCGCTTGCCGCGACCTTGCCGGCCGCACAGGCTCAAACCGGAAAATGGCCCGAGAAACCGGTGCGCATGGTCGTGCCATTCGCTCCCGGCGGCGGCACCGACATTCTCGCGCGCATGATCGCGCCGCGGCTGTCCCAGGAGTTCGGCCACCAGTTCGTCGTCGATAACCGCGGCGGCGCCGGCGGTACGATCGGCACCGAGATCGTGGTGCGCGCTGACCCCGACGGCTACACGATCAGCCTGGTGGCGTCGAGTTATGCCACCGCCCCGGTGCTCTACAAGTTGCCGTACGACCCGATCAAGGGCATTGCACCGATCAGCCTGACCGACACGGGGCCGTT
>JACPTJ010000263.1 GCA_016192835.1 Betaproteobacteria bacterium | reverse complement strand
GCTATCAAAGGCGGATACGGCGCACATATTTTGCGCGTGGACTTGACGCGCGGCACGATAAGAAAGGAACCTCTGCCTTCCGAGGATGTACTGCGCCGGTACGTAGGAGGCACCGGGCTGGGGCTCTACTACCTGCTCAAACACATGCCTGCCAAGGGCAAACCGACCGACCCGGACGCGCCGTTCATATTCATGACGGGGCCCTTGGCGGGTACTCCGGCCCCCAGCTCTTCGAACTGGGTAACGATCTGTCTGCATTACAGCATTCCCTATGCGGCAGGCGTTGGCCACGGGCATGGCTTCTGGGCCGCCTACCTGAAGCACGCGGGTTATGAAGGCATTATCTTCACCGGCAAGTCGCCGAAGCCGGTCTACCTCTGGATTGATGACGCGAAAGTGGAGCTGAGAGACGCCAGCGGACTTTGGGGGCAGGGGACGAGAGAAACCGAGCGCCTGATCAAGCGTGAGCTCGGTGACGACGAGCATATCAGTGTTGCTTGCATCGGAACCGCCGGCGAGGCCCTGCTTCCGGGGGCATCCGTGAAAGCGGACCGCAACCACGGCGCTGGAAAAGGAAGCCCCGGAGCCATTATGGGCAGCAAGCTGCTGAAGGCCGTCGCCGTGCGCGGTAGCGGCAAGGTGCCTCTGGCAAAACCGCAGGCGCTGGTGAATACGGCAGTTGAATGGGAGAACAACATATTACTGAAAGACCCTGACAAATCCGTCCTACACCAGGCCCCCGCAGTGAGCCTGAAAGACGGGGGCATCTCCAATTCCTATGGGATACGCCTCGGGAAACGGTTCCGCGTGGCGGGCAAGAATATGACGGATCCCGAGTGGGGAGATGGTTTCGCCACGAGATATGTCGAAGCGTGCGCCAGGTGGACCGTCGTCCCCAAGCCTTCTTACAACTGCAAGATCGGGTGTGCCTACGATGTTCACATCAGCGACGGGCAATTTTCCGGAATGGTGGTGAGCACCTGCGGCGGCGGTGAGCAGCACGAGGGGGCCGCCGCCATGATCGGCGTAACCGAGGCGGATGCCGGACTCATCATGGTGGATCTGTATGACGACATCGGCGTTGAATCAGGTACTTTCGGCAGCATCATCGGCATGGCCTTTGAAGCCTACAACAAGGGCTACCTCACCAAGGATGACACCGGCGGACTGGAGCTAACCTGGGGCAACTGGCAGGCCGCCATGGATCTCATCGACAAGATGATCAAGCACGAAGGCTTTGGCGGCAAGCTCGCCGCAGGTCTCAAGGAGGCCCCCGCAGCGCTGGGTCGGGAGAAGGGGCTGGTGGACGAGTTCAGTCGCATCACCCTGCATGTCAAGGGCGCCGGAATCAACCTCCACGACTGGCGCCCGTTCTGGAGTGCGATATTCGGCTTCGTGATGGCCGGCACCGGCCCCAGTCACCAGGGGTGGGGCGTCGACTGGATACCGGAGCCGCAATTGGGGTATGGCAGCATCATGCCGGGCATCGTTGACACGCAGGAGGAGGCCCTGAAGAAGGTCGACGCGGTCCGCCAGACTCAATTTGCCAAGATTTTCTGCGACAACCTCGGCGTTTGCATGTTTGCCGCGCTCGGCGTAAAGGACAGCATGCGTTTGAGCACGCGGGCTCTGGCCCAGGCGGTAGGCTGGGATGACTTCACTGCGCACGAGGGGCTGCTGTGCGGTGAGCGTGTCACCAACCTGATGCGCCTCGTTTACGCGCGGCGAGGATTCAAGAAGTCCGACGAATTTGATATTTCCCATCGTTACTTGGAGCCTGCTCCTGCCGGCCCTTCCAAAGGCAAGACGTTGGCGCCCTTCCTGCCCGCGATGGTCGACGAATACTACCGCCAGATGGGTTGGGATGTTGAGACGGGTCTGCCGCTTCCCGAAACCCTTCAGCGGCTTGATATCACGGAGGAGTTCGCTTAGACATCAGCGCCCGCGCGAAGCGCGACTGGAGAAGATTCCGAGTGCAGCGGGCGACGGCGTGTGCGCGCTGCACGGTGGAAAGATGCGCGCAGTGCGAAGCGGGGGCTTCGACGCTCAGCGGAATGCCAGGCGGCAGGGCATCCAGCAGATCAAGCAGCGGCAATGATCCTTCGCCCGGATAGAGCCGGTGGGAGCGGGCTTCGACGGGGATTTGCGCGGCAGGCGGGAGCGCGGCGGGGGCATAAAGTGTAAATGGGGTAGTGTAAATGGTGTAAATGGGGTCGGAGTCACTTATGCGTTGTATCCATCGGTGCAGATTTCATCTCGCATTCTTCACTTGAGTGAATTGTTGGTCGCCATCCGAAATTAGATCGCTAATGATAAGTGACTCCGACCCAATTTACGCAATACTCCTTAAGCGTCCGAAAGCCCTTAACCAACTCCGTGCGCACGTTGACGGGCGATGCGGTCATCGCGTTTCCCTAGTCAGTTCAACCCGGCGAGCACGAGCACAAGCTGCAGCGGTTGCTCCGGTAATGGCCGAAATCCGTACTTGCGGTAGAACACCGCAGCATTGGCATCCTTGGCATCCACGAACAGGGCGTGTACGCCCACCTCCTCCAGCACCCGCCGCGAGCGGTCGATTGCGTTCATGAGTAACAACTCCCCAAGTCCCTGGCCCTGGACGGAACGGTCCACTGCCAATCGCCCGAGCCGGATGCCCGGAACTTTCCGCGGCAATCTCTTGGCAAGATCGCCTGGCAGATCCTGGCTGACAACCTCACAGGCCGTCAGCGCGTAGAAACCGAGTATGCGCGACGGGTCATCGTCCGCGATGGCGACAAAGGTCTTCGAGATACCACGTTTCTGGTGCTGCTGCAACGTCTGGCGCAGCCAAAGGTCAAGCTCGCCGCTTCCGCTTTCGAACCGGCTTCGATCGTGGTTCCCACGTAAAGGTTGAATCTTCAACATCGGCTTTTCTGCTTTCGTAATTGCGGAACGCCCGCCGCAGACGCGCGTTGGGCGCCGGCGGATTCTCCAGCAGGTTCAACAGAAACGCCGCATCGTTGCCGGACAGATGGATGACGCGCCCGCGTTCGATCACGCGCTGCGCTTCGTTCAGGGCGGCTTGTACCACGAATTGATTAAGCGTCGCCCCCAGCAGATCGGCTGCCTGCTGCAAAGTGTCCTGCACGTTTTGCGGCACTCTGGCCGTGATTCGGCCACGTTCTAGAGTCGTTAGAGACATGTCAGTAGTCAGCGGTTTGTGATCTGCGGTTTGGGAATGAGGGTGTTTGGATTGGATGTTTGGATTGAAAAGTGTCGAGGATTTGAAGTCTGGGTATAGTATCTTGGGTCGTCGGTATCGATCAGTTGTATATAGGGTAGACAGCGGGCCGTCACTCATTGGCAATGACGCCGGGAAGCATATTAGCAGGATGGTGACAAAATGTCACCTACGGCCTGCTGCGCAAAATCGGAGGCGACTCCGACCCCATTTATCTTTTCATTTATTGATTTATCGCAGTTTATGCCTTCGCGCCACCTTGCTACACTCTGCAATTGTGACTGACTCAGTGACCTGTGATGTGCTCGTGATTGGGAGCGGCGCCGGCGGGCTGGCGGCTGCCGTCACGGCCGGCAGGCTGGGGCTCGATACCATAGTCGTGGAGAAAGACGCCTGGTTCGGCGGAACCACGGCGCTTTCCGGCGGCTGGCTCTGGATTCCGTGCAATCCGCTTGCGGTGCGCGCGGGAGTGCAGGACTCGCTCGATCGCGCGCGCACCTATCTGCGGCACGAAGTGGGCGAGCGCTACGACGAGGAGCGCATCGAAGCGTTCCTGCAGAACGGACCGGCGATGGTTGATTTCTTCCAGACCCGCACCGACGTCGAATTCGCGCTGGGCAGTACTTACCCCGACTATCACCCGGATGCACCCGGCGGGCTGCCGGGGGGACGGGCGATCTACGCGGAACCTTACGACGGCCTGCTGCTTGGCGACAGGCTCGCGCAGTTGCGGCCGCAGGTTCGCGAAATGACGCTGTTCGGCCTCAAGGTCGGATCGGGCCCCGATTTCAGCCATTTCTTCAAAGCGCGCAGATCGCCGCGATCGGCTTTGTACGTCGCCGGTCGCATCGCAGCCCACCTGCGCGACGTCGTGATGCACGGCCGCGACGTGCGACTGATGAGCGGCAACGCGCTGATCGGTCGCCTCGCGACCAGTGCGTTCAAATCGAACGTCCCGATCTGGGTGTCGTCACCGGTTACCGGTCTCGTGGTCGAGGACGGGAAAGTAGTCGGCGCCACCGCCCACAGGCCGACGGGGGAGGTGAAAATCATCGCGCGCCGCGGCGTGGTGTGCGCCGCGGGCGGCTTTCCGCACGATCCTGACAGGCGACACCGGCTCTATCCACACCAGCCGGCCGCGACGAGCCACTATTCGCTCGCGGCCCCGGGAGATACCGGAGATGGGTTGCGCATGGCGGAAGCCGTGGGCGCGGTGGTCGAGGAGCGCTGTTCGAATCCGGCGGCGTGGATGCCGGTCTCGCGCGTGCCGCGCACCGATGGCACGTTCGGCACCTACCCGCACAGCTTCGATCGAACCAAGCCCGGCACCATCGCCGTCACCTCGCACGGCAAGCGGTTCGCCAATGAGAGCGACTCTTATCACGACGTAGTCGAAGCGATGCTGCGGGTTCTGGCCAAAGACCGCGGCACCGCGTTCTTCCTCGTATGCGACCACCGGTTCATCAAGCGCTACGGGCTGGGCATGGCCAAGCCCTTCCCCATTCCGCTGGGACCCTATCTGCGCTCGGGTTACCTGCAATGCGCCAACACCACCGCCGAGCTGGCAGCGCATGCCGGCATCGATGCGGCCGCACTTGCGGCGACGCTCGAACGCTTCAATCAGTTCGCGCGGCAAGGCGAGGACCCGGATTTTGGGCGCGGACACAATGCCTACAACCAGTACCAAGGGGACGCGGACCATCACCCCAATCCGTGCCTTGCCCCGATCGACAAGCCGCCTTTCTACTGCGTCAGAATCCTCCCGGGCGATCTCGGCACTTTTGCCGGGCTGCGCACCAACGGCTACGGACAAGTGCTGGCGCGCGATGGCAGCACCATCCCCGGCCTGTACGCGGCGGGGACCGACATGGCGAGCATCTTCGGCGGAAGCTATCCCGGCCCTGGGACGACCCTCGGCCCGGCAATGACTTTCGGATTCATTTGCGCAAGACACATGGCCGGCGTCGCGAACTGAGTGGTTCTTTCGCGTCGCGCGCCACGGCGTTACACTTGCGGCGTGTATCCCGCTCCCGCCTTCGAATCCGGAATCTTCGCGCCGGCTGAACTTGCCGCGAGCAAAAACCCAACAACATCGTGTCCATCCATTCGTGTCCATCCATGATGGGTATCGCTCCGCTCAACCCATCCTACGCAGCACCGATTTCCGCACGGCCGTAGGATGGGTTGAGGAACGATACCCATCAAAAAACCTAAAGGAGATTGCATGAAAGCCAAAGCAGCTTGCTTGAAAGCGTGGTTCGCCGGCGCATTCTGTGTCGTGAGCTCACTGCCGCTCGCGGCGGGCGCCGCCACCCCTGCCAAGGACGAGTATCCGAACCGGCCGCTGCGCTTCATCGTACCGTTCCCGGCGGGCGGCAGCACCGACATCATCGCGCGCATCATCGGGCAGCGGCTCACCGAATCGATGGGGCGGCCGGTGGTCATCGACAACCGCCCTGGCGCCGCCGGACTGCTCGGCGCCGAGATCGTCGCCAAGGCCCCACCCGACGGTTACACCATAATCATCAATTCGGCATCGTTCACCACCAGCGTCGTGATCCAGCCCAAGATTTCGTTCGACCCGATCAAGGACTTTACGCCAATCACCAATCTCGCGGATACCCCGTTGCTGATGACGGTCAACGCCAACTTACCGGTGAAGACGATGCAGGATTTGATTGCACTCGCGCGCGCCAAGCCGGGCTCGCTGAACTACGGCTCGGCGGGCGTCGGCGGGCTCATCCAGTTCGCGGTGGAGATGTTAAACCGCATGGCCAAAATCGAGACCGTGCACGTGCCTTTCAAGGGCGGCACTCCCGCGGTCGCCGCTCTGATGGGCGAGCAGATCCAGATGCTCATGATGCCGATGCTCGACGTCATGCCGCAGACCAAGGCAGGAAGGCTGCGCTCGCTCGCGGTGTCATCCGCCAAGCGCTCGCCGTTCCTGCCTGATATCCCGACGATCGCCGAGTCGGGTGTGCCCGGTTTCGCGGTTAGCCAGTGGTGGGGGCTGTTCGCGCCCGGCGGCTTGCCACAGCCGATCACGCTGCGGCTCAATCAGGAAGTGGGCAAGATACTCCAGTCGCAGATGATGCGCGACCGGCTCGCGGCCGACGGCGCCGAGCCCCTGCGGAGCACGCCGGAGGCGATGGCGAAGCGGGTGCGCGACGAAATCGAGACCTGGGGCAGGATCGCGCGCGAAGCCGGCATCAAGCCCGAGTGATCGGCTGGCCCGCGCTCGATCCGGCGCGAGTTCGCCGGGACGACGCCAGGGCGGGATTACCATGACGGCGCTATTTACCCCGATGCACATCGGGAATGTGGAAATCCGCAACCGCGTGGTCATGCCTGCCATGGTTACCCGATTAGCCGACGCAGAAGGCCACGTCACCGACGCCACCATCGCGTACTTCAAGGCAAGGGCGGCAGGCGGAGTGGGGCTGATAACCACCGAGATGGCTTCGCCGGAACGCGTGGGGAGACACCGCGCCAGGGAAATTGGCATATACGATGATCGATTCCTGCCTGGCCTGACGCGTCTTGTGAAGGAAATACATTCCTGCGGCGCAAAGGCCTCGATCCAGATCGGTCATGCCGGCGGTCATACGCGGGAAGACATCTGCGGCGAGCCGCCCATTGCGCCATCGGCGGTTCCCCACTACGTTTTCGACGTCGTCGGAAAGACGATTATCCCGATCGCAATGACGAAGGAGAGAATCGCCCAATGTGTGCTGGCGTTTGCCGCTGCCGCGCGCAGAGCGCGCGAGGCCGGGTTCGATTGCGTTGAATTACACGTGGCGAACGGCTACTTGCTGTCGCAATTTCTTTGCCCGGAGGAAAACCGTCGTGATGATGAATATGGCGGGTCACTCGCCAATCGTGCCCGCATCAGCATGGAGATCCTGCAACAGATCAAGCGCGAGATGCCGGGTTTTCCGGTGGTATTCCGGTTGAGCGCGGATGACCTGTTTCCGACCGGGCTGCAATTCCCCGAAGCCCTCGAAGTAGCGAAATGGGCAGCTGCCGGAGGAGCCGACGCAATCCACGTCACAGCCGGACACTACCGCTCGCTGCCTTCCCCGCAGATAAAATCTCCGCCCATGGCTTGCGCGGAGGGCATATTCCTCGATTACGCGGCACGCATCAAGGCGGAAGTCCGCGTTCCAGTCATCGCCGTTGGACGGCTTGGAAACCCGGCGGTGGCGATGGCGGCGCTCGACTCGGGGAAAGCCGACTTCGTCGCGCTGGGACGCAGTCTGATCGCAGATCCGGAGTGGGTTGAGAAAGTCCGGCTCGGCAAGGCGGTTCGCCGCTGCCTCGCCTGCAACAGTTGTTCGGACGAGATGCGCGGCGGCGATCGCCTCGGCTGCCTGGTGAATCCGCTCGCGGCCCACGAGATTGAGTTCGCTGCGGCGTCGACAGTGCCGCAAGGCGAGCGTGTTTGTGTCATCGGCGCCGGTCCGGCAGGACTCTCCTATGCATCGCTGATTGCGCCGGGCAACCATGTGACCGTATTCGAGCGCGAGAACGCTCCGGGCGGCGCGTTTCGTTACGCCGGACGAGTTCCACGATTTCAGGAAGTCGAGGCCAACCAGGAACCGCTGAACGCATATATCGGTGAGCTCGAGCGCGAGTGCAAAGAGAACGGCGTGATATTCAAGTATGGCGTTGACGCGTCGAGGGTCCCGGGGGCCTTGCGCGGATTTGACCGCGTGGTCATTGCAACCGGTGCGCGGTATCGTTACGGACTTGGTGTTCTGGTCGCGTCGTTACTGCGTCTTGGCTGGGGAAAATCGGCAATCATGCGCAGATTTTTCTCCTCCGAGTGGTTACGCAACTGGTTTTATCACGGCGCACGACAGGGTACAGGAGACGCTTACCGGAAGCTGGGCACGCCCGGGCAAAAAGTGGTGGTCATTGGTGACGCGGTCAGGGCGGGAAAAGGCAAAGCGGCGATTGCGTCCGCGTTCCGCGCCGCCTATGGTCAAAATCCATGATCGTCGATTCAACGGCAAACCGTAGGGTGGATGGAGCGCAGCGCAATCCACCAAACTCGGCATACACGGTAGCTTAAGATAGTGCCATTGATTGCAGAAAGGGTTACATGATGTCCGCCCGCTTCTCCGCCACGCTCACGGGGCTCTACGTTGCAATGCGTTACTGCGCGTGGCGCGATCCCGCGTACCGCGCGCAACTCGCCGAGCGCGATCTCATCGCGCAGATCCGCACGCTCGACGCCGATATCGGCCGCTGGTACGAGTTCAAGGCCGGCAAGGTGCGCTCAGGAAGCGGCATCCATCCGCGGCCCGATGTCACGCTGAGCTATGAAACCGCGGCGGTCGCCGCGCGGCTGCTCACGCTGCCGGTCAACTGGCAGGAACAAATCAACGCGGCGAAAAATTTCCGGCTCAAAGTCGAGGGCCCGGATGAGCTCGTCTACCGGTTCACGCAGCTGATGTTCGCGGTGCGCCGCATTGGCTGGAAATTCGGCACTGCGGCCGGCGACGGTGTCCAGCGGTTTACGAGCATGACCAACGCCGGGCCGTGCTTCGTCTACGTCAAGGACGGCAAAATCCTGCGCATCACGCCGATCGACTTCGATGAGGACGATGCGCCGCCGTGGACGATCGAGGCGCGCGGCCGGCGCTTTACGCCGCCGCGCAAGACCACGCTCGCGGTCCACGGCCTCGCGTGGAAATCGCTGGTCTACTCGCCCGACCGGCTGCTCTATCCGATGCGCCGCGTCGATTTCGATCCGCGCGGCGAGCGCCACCCGGAGAACCGCGGCAAATCGGGCTACGTGCGCATCAGCTGGGACGAAGCGCTCGATCTCGTTGCCAGCGAGATCAGCCGCGTCAAGAAGGAACACGGTCCCGGCGCGGTGACCTACAACTATCCGTCGCACCATTCGTGGGGCAACGTCGGCTACTGGACTTCCGCGCTGCTGCGCTTCTTCAATGCCGTCGGTCATACCCGCATCAATCACAATCCCGACAGCTGGGAAGGCTGGTTCTGGGGCGCCCTGCATCACTGGGGCAACAGCATGCGCCTCGGAACCGCGGAGCCGTACGGGACCGTCGGCGATCTGCTGAAGGAAGCCGAGCTGATCGTGTTCTGGTCGAGCGACCCGGAGTCCACCAGCGGCATCTACGCGGGTTACGAGGGAACGGTGCGGCGCACCTGGCTCAAGGAACTGGGAATTCCGACGGTGCACATCGAGCCGTACCTCAACGCCACGGCGGCGTTTCTCGGCGGCAAGTGGATCGCGCCACGGCCGGGCACGGACACCGCGCTCGCGCTCGCGCTCGCGCAGGTGTGGATCGCCGAAGGCCTTTACGACAAGAAATTTGTCGCCGAGCGTACGGTCGGATTCGAAGTCTGGGAGCGTTATGTGACCGGCGCCGACGACGGCATACCGAAAACTCCCGAGTGGCAGCAGGCGGAGACGGGCGTTCCCGCACGCGAAGTTCGCGCGCTCGCGCGCGAGTGGGGAGCGAAGCGCACTTATATCGCCGCGGGCGGATGGGGCAACGGCCTGGGCGGAGCGTGCCGCGGCCCGACCGGAATCCAGTGGGCGCGCGCGATGGTTTGTCTTTCCGCGATGCAGGGCCTGGGACGGCCGGGCGTCAATTTCGGCAACCTGCAGTGGGGCACACCGATCGATACCACGTTCTACTTTTCAGGCTACGGCGAAGGCGGCTTTTCGGGTGATCTCGTCAGCACCGCGTCGTCGATCTCGCTGTATCAGCGCATGCCGCACTTGCCCAGCGTCAACCCGACGGCGCAAACCATCCCGCGCACCGTTCTGCCCGAGGCCATCATCGAAGGCCGCGCGGAAGGCTTTCCACGCGAATCCCGCTCGATGGAAGGGCAGTTCGGAGCGATCCGCTACCCCGCGGCGGGCCATTCCAAGGTGCGCCTTTTCTACCGTTACGGCGGCTCGAACCTCGGCACCATGCCGGATTCCAGCCGCTACGTGCAGATGTACCAATCGCCCAACCTCGAGTTCGTCGTCAACCAGTTGATCTGGTTCGAAGGCGAAGCGAAGTTCGCCGACGTCATTCTGCCCGCGTGCACCAGCTTCGAGCGCTGGGACGTGAGCGAATGGTGCAACTCGGGCGGTTTCGCACATCATTCCCAAACCCAGCTCAATCACCGCATGGTGGTGATGCAGCACAAGTGCATCGAGCCGCTGGGAGAATCCAAGTCCGATTACCGGATTTTCCTCGAGCTCGCGCACCGGCTCGGTCTCGGCATGTACTACTCCGAAGGCATGAGCGAGCTCGACTGGGTGCAGCGCATGTTCGAAGCGTCCGATCTGCCGCGCCGCATGTCGTGGCGGAAGTTTCTGCGCAAAGGTTATTACGTGGTGCCCGCGCCGCCGGAACGCCTGCGCGCGCCGGTTGCGTACCGCTGGTTCAACGAAGGACGCAAGAAGGACCTTCCCGAACCGTCGCCGCTGCCCTCCGAGTACAAAAACAAATACCTCGAGGGCCTGCAAACGCCTTCGGGCAAGTTCGAATTCGAGTGCACGACGCTCAAACGCTACGCGCCCGATGACTCGGAGCGCCCGCCGGTGCTCAAGTACGCGCGTTCCCGCGAAAGCGTGGAATCGGAACGCGCGGCGCGCTTCCCGCTGCAACTGCTGACTCCACACCCGCGCTTCAGCTTCCATACCGAAGGCGACGGCAAGGACAGCTTCCTGAACGACATCGCGGATCACCGCGTGCTTATCGACGGGCGCTACTACTGGGTGCTGCGGCTCAATCCCGCCGATGCCGATACCCGCGGCATCCGGGAGAAAATGCTGGTGCGGGTGTTTAATGAACAAGGCGCGGTCATCTGCGCGGCGCATTTGTCGCAACGCGTGCGGCCGGGTGTCGCGCACGGCTATGAGTCCTCGGCGATCTATGAACCGCTGGGTGAAGCCGGCCGCTCGACGGACGTGGGCGGCGCGTTGAATTTCCTGACTCCCAAGAAATCGCAAATCACGCGCGCCAGCGCCATGGGCAACAGCAACTGCCTGGTCGAGGTCGAAGCGTGGACCGGGACCGCCCCGGCGGCCAACGCGGCGCGCGCCACCGCAGCCGTCAACCCGGCCTGAGAGCGAATCATGAAAAAGTGGAATCTCGTTTTCGACGTGGCGCTTTGCACCGGATGCCAGAACTGCGTGCTCGCCGTCAAGGATGAATACGTGGGCAACACTTTCGCCGGCTACAGCGCCGAAATGCCGCGGCACGGCCACCCCTGGGTGGATATCCGCGAGCGGGAGCGAGGGCGCTTTCCGGCGGTCGATATCGCCCACCTGTTCCACGCGTGCCAGCATTGCGACGACGCGCCCTGCATGCGCGCGGCGCAAAACAACGCCGTCACCAAACGCAGCGACGGCATCGTGGTGATCGATCCGGATCGCGCAAAGGGGCAAAAGCAGATCGTCGATGCGTGCCCGTACGGGGCGGTGTACTGGAACGAGGCGTTATCGCTGCCGCAGCACTGGAACTTCGATGCGCACCTCATCGATGCGGGCTGGCCCGCGCCGCGCCCGGTGCAGGCCTGTCCCACCGGCGCGCTGCGCGCGCTCAAAGTCGAAGACGAGGAAATGCGGCGCATCGCGCAAAGCGAAGGGCTCGAGCCGCTCGAACCCGACACGGCGCACCGGACCCGCGTGTATTACCGTAACCTCACGCGCTACACGCGCGTTTTTGTCGCCGGCACCGTGATCGGAGAAGAGGCTGGGCTCGAGGCGTGTGTCGCGCACGCGCAGGTACAACTCACCCGCGGTTCCGAAACGATTGGTAAAGCGTCAAGCGATGCTTTTGGCGATTTCCGCTTCGATGCGCTCGAGCCCGCTAGCGGCCGCTACCGCGTCGAGGTGACGGCAGACGGTTACTCCGGCAAGGCGCTGGATTTCCAACTGATGGACAGCCACTGGCTCGGGGAAATCCGGCTCGCCCTGCAGGAATCAGGCAAATAGAGAGAAGGAGCCAAGGGTGAGCCAATACAAGCACTTGTTCAATCCCATAACCGTCAGGGGCGTTACGATTCGGAATCGAATCGTGATGGCGCCCATGAATACGAATTTCGCGGAATCCGATGGTTCGGTGGGTGAACGGTTCACCCGGTACTACGTGGAACGTGGCAAAGGCGGAACGGGCCTGCTCATTGTGTCTTCCGCGTATATCGATGCCGCGGCCAAGAAAAGAGTGGGGTCGCTGCTTCTGGATGACGATCGCTTCATCCCCACGTCCAAGGCATTCGCCACTGCGGTCCATGCGACCGGCGCCAAGGTGCTGCAGCAGCTCAATCACAACGGCAGACTGCTGACTTCATCAAAGGAACTCAAAACGTCCGTCAGCGCCTCGGCGACGATTGTCGGCCCTTCAGCGATTCCCCATCTGTCGTCGGGCGCCATTCCCCATGCTTTGACCGTGGGCGAGATTCGGGAACTCGTCGAGAAGTTCGGGCAGGCCGCCCGCCGGGCCAAGGAAGCAGGATTCGATGGTGTCGAGCTTCACGGCAGCCATGGCTATCTTATCAATGAATTCTATTCGCGTTATTCAAACCGCCGAACGGACGAGTACGGCGGCAGTTTGGAAAACCGGATGCGTTTTCCCGTGGAAGTGTACCGTCGCGTGCGGGAGCTGACCGGGGATGATTTTCTGGTGTCCTTTCGCATCAGCGGGCGTGAGTTTGCCCCCATCGAGACCCCCATTGAAGAGATTATCGCGCTGGGTCAACGACTGGAGCAGGAAGGGGTCGATTTCCTGCACGTCTCGGCGGGCAATAGTGAAATCCCGGCGATGGTCCTCAAGATGATTCCTCCGAGTTCAATGCCGCGGGGATGTTACGTCGAATACGCCGCGGCCGTAAAGGCTCATGTCGGGATTCCCGTCATTGCGGTCGGGCGGATCAATACGCCCGAGCTGGCCGAGCGGATTCTGCGTGAGGGCGGGGCCGACCTGGTGGCGACGGGCCGGGCGCTGATCGCGGATCCCTACTGGCCCGAGAAAGCCTTGAACGATGAAGCGGACACTATCCGCCGTTGTATTGCGTGTAACCAGGGTTGCATGGAGTTCCTGGCGCAAGAGCGGCCCATCAGCTGTCTACACAACCCTGAAGTGGGCCACGAAGGTGAGATCTTGCCGGCCGGCAAAAGCAAAAACGTGATCGTTGTTGGCGGGGGTCCTGGCGGGATGGAAGCCGCGTTCATCGCCGCGGTACGCGGGCACGATGTGAGTCTCTACGAGCAGGAAAGCGAACTCGGAGGACAAATAGGATTGACGGCGGTACCGCCGGGGAAGGAAGAATTCAGTGCGGTTGGCGATTTTCTGAAAGGGGAGCTGGGACGACGCAAGGTTTCGATTCATCTGAATCACAAGATTACGGCTGATGAGGTCGTGCAGTGCCTTCCCGATGTGGTCATTGTTGCCACGGGGTCACATCCCCTTATCCCGGCTATTCCCGGAGCAGACAGGGATAACGTCGTAACGGCGTGGGACGTGCTGAAGGGAAAACCCGTCGGCCATAACGTCATCGTTGTGGGCGGCGGGCTGGTGGGAACCGAGACTGCGCTTTTCCTGTCGCAAAAGGGCAAGCACGTCGTGTTGATTGAGATGCTGGACGATATCGTGCAGGACGCGGGGTCATTGAGTCGCGCCCGTCTCAAAGAGGCCTTGAAGGTAACGGACATTGAAATCAAGTGCGCGACAAAAGTATCGCGGATGGGCGATGCCGCGGTAACGGTTGTTTGCGGCGATGGGCCAGAGTATGCGATACCGGCGGAGACGGTGGTGCTGGCTACAGGAACGGAGTCTGAAAATACGCTGTATCGCAATCTCGAAGGCAGGGTGCCCGAGCTCTACGCCATTGGTGATTGCGTGGCCCCTCGAAAGTTGCTCGAGGCAATTCACGAAGGCTATGCGGTGGCGTTGAAGATATAGCCTACTACCCGTTCTTCGCCTTGCGCTCCAAAGCCTCCGCCAGACGCTGCGGGTCGACTTTGATCTCGACGCCCGCGCGCTCGGTCTGCAACAACATGATCGCGCGCGCATCCCGGTCGCCCCAGCCGCGATTCAGGCCCTCAGTGAGATCCGCCAGAGCCAGGTTCGCCATCCGCATCGGCACATCGAGTTCCCGTCCTAATTCCGTCGCCAGGAAAACGTCCTTGTGCCCCAGCCGCAACGCAAAGGCCGGCGGCTCATACTTGTTCGGCAGGAACTGACGGGTGAGCGCGTCGAAAGCGCCGCGCCGGCCGGCCGCGCCCTGACGAACCGCTTCCCACAGCGCCAGTGGCTCGATACCGGCTTTCACGCCCATGCTGAACACCTCGGCCGCCGCCGCGGCCTCGATGTAGTGGTAGCAATTGTGCACCAGCTTGGCGATTGAGCCGGTACCGATTGGGCCGATATACATCGCCTGGTCGCCGATCGTGTCGAGCACCGGCTTCCACTTGTCAAACACGTCCGCGTCGCCGCCACACCAAATCGCCAGCTTGCCGGACGCAGCACCACTCGGCGCACCACTGACCGGGGCATCGAAAAAATATGCGCCCTTCTTCTTGTACTCATCGTACGCCTTGCGCACCGTGCTGGGTGAGTTCGTCGTCAGGTCGAAATACGCTGCACCAGACTTGATCCCGGCCAGCAGGCCGTTCAAACCAAACGATACCGCATCGAATTCCACCGGGCCGGGCAGCGAGGAAAAGATGATGTCGCACTCGGCCGCCAGCGCCGCCGGGCTGTCCGCCCAGGTTGCACCGTTCTTGATGTGTGGCGCGGCGAAATCCTTGCGGATGTCGTGCACGATAACCGAGTGGCCGTCTTTCTGGATGCCCTTCTGCAGATTGGCGGCCATGCTCGCACCCATGGTGCCGAGGCCTATGAATCCCGCTTTCATTGTGTGCCCGCCTTCATTGTGTGCCCGCCTGAGGATAGAAAATCCAACGCCTCGTTACGAGTATCGTCGATGCTCGCCGCCGCGGTCAACCCTGATCTCAGTAATTTGAGATAGACCATCCCTGAGTTAGCGCCGCCGTCGGAACGCTTCCTACAGGCGGCCGGTAATACGGCAACGGCCAAGGCTATCGGCGAGCGGCACAATAGTCTCGGCGTCGAGCGTCCGATTCACTTCGACGAGCAGCGACTCGGACTGCGCCCGGCCGATCGCGGCTCCGGCAAGCGACAGAAATTTGCGTTCAATGTCTTCCTCGCTCAGCGGGTTTTCCGGCGCGCCCTTCGAGTAATCGACGCGCTTCGTGATGCGCCTTCCCGCTTTGGTCACGACAGTCACCTTGCCGGCGTAGAGCCGGGGATACACGGCCTCCATCTCGGGATCGATTTCCACGCGCACGCGGGAGGCGAGTTCGCAGACGTCCGGTTCCTTGATGCGTGCTTCGGTGAACTGCTCGACGTAGGCCTGCTTGTCGAGTATCGCCACGGCGACGTTGTAGCGCTGGCTCATCTGTGCATTCAGCACCGTCGTGGGTTGGTAGACGAAGCCGCACTGGGTCTCGACGGTGCGGCTCACTCCCGTTATTACGTGGTCGATGTCGCCCGGCTGCAATTGCTCTTCAGCCATGATCGCCATCGCCGCATCGATGCTCGAGTGGTTGCTGCCGCAACACGCATAGCGCTTGAAGATGACTCCGTCGGTGCGCCATTCATGGCCCAGTCTCTCGGTGACTTCGGCGATGCGCATGTCGTCCGAGGTGGCCGCAAGAAATCCGCCATCTTCCGCTTCCAGGACAAAGCGCGGGCCATGGAAACCCCGTGCCGCGAGCAGCGCGGCCCTGATGCCGCTTTCGGCGGCCAGACCGGAATGCAGCCGCTTGGTCATCGCCCCGTCGGCGCTGAACGCATACAGGCCAGCGGACTGCGTCCCGGCGAGACCCAGGGCGCTGGCGGTGGTCTCGGCGTCAAGGCCGAGGATGACACTCGCCGCCGCCGCCGCGCCGAACGTCCCGCAGGTCCCGGTCAGGTGCCAGCCGCGCATGCGCGACGATACGGGATTGGTAGCGAGACTCACGCGGATCATGGTTTCGTATCCGGCGGTGATCGCGGCGAGCAGCTTCGCCCCATCAATTCCTTCACGCTCTCCCAGCGCGAACGCGGCCGGAATGACTGCCGCACCCGGGTGAATTTTGCCGCCGCCGTTGTGGTCGTCAACTTCGAAACTATGTAACGCGGTGCCTGCCGCGAGCGCTGCGTTCATCGCGGATAACTTGCGGCCTCCGCCAGCCCAAAGCGTAGACTCCTGCGGCCCGCCCTGTTCCAGCGCAAAACCATGGACGATTTGCGCCCAGGGGGTCAGCAAACCGTAAAGCCCGCACCCGATCGCGTCGACGAACGCCTTCGCGACTATCATGCGCGTCGCGCCGGGAATACGCCCGGGCTCAACTTCGGCGATGAACTTCGCAAGAGTTCGTGTTACGCCAGGGTGCGCGACGGGAAACGGTTGGACCATGAGTCTATTCATCGACCGCGTTCATGACTAGACTGCTCATGCGGATGATTTCGCGGCTGCACGGCGTCCCTGCAACAGCCGAACTTCAACCGACTGCCCTTCTGCCACCGCCAGGATTGCGCAGCCTTTGGGGCCGAGCGGTACACACCCATCGGCAATGCCATTGGAAACCTTGATCCAGGCGCGCAGGGGTGCCCCGCGAAGTGACACGAATTCGATCGCTGCGCCCTCGTCTGCCCCGAGCCGCTGCAACGTGGAGGCGGCGATCGAACACATTCTTCGGCCGTCAATGAATTCGTCGTTCGCCGCGGCGATCACGGTCAGCGCGGTCCTCCCCGCGCGTCGCCTGGCGCGCGCCTTCGCCGTGGCGTCCTCGTCGACGGTAGCGTCGTCGCGGATCACCACTCCGTAGCATTCCTCAGCGTGCCGCCGGCTCACGTAGCCTTCGCGGACATCCCGCGCGACGAGACTCGTCAGGCGCTCGAGCGGGTCTGCGTAACCTCCGCCGCCTGCCGACTCCATGACCACGGCGTCGTCGCGACGCAACGGAAATCCCGAGACCTTCCCCGGAATATCCGAAGGTTCGATCTCGATGCCGTCTCTGAGCACGACGAAACGGTTGGGTTCACCCGCGCCCCCACCGCAGACGCCGAACGGTTGCAGGATGTTGCGGTCCGAGAGTTCGGAAAAAGTCCCTTCGTTCGCCAACAGCCGCACCACGCGCCGCAGTCCGAGACCCCCGCGGTGAACGCCACCCCCTCCTGAATCGGTCCGCAGTTCGCAGGACTCGATCAGCAGCGCGTGCTCGTGTTCGACGATCTCGGCGGGTTGAATCGAACTGAAGTCGCCCTCGTCCCATGCGCGCATCGCATCGGCTCCGTCGTGCTCGAGGAATCCGCCGGTGCCCCCGGCCGGATACTCGTAGAAAATCGTGGTGCGCCGGCGCCCGCTCGCTTCGCTGCTGATGTAGGTGTGATTGGAAGCGCCTTTGTGATCTCCGGCGACGTTCATGGGGGCGGCCGCGGCCAATGCGCCCGTCACCAGCGACTCGATGCGCCGCCGCATCTCCGAAAAGCCGCCCACTGCCGCCGGAAATTGCGCGTTGGTGACGGTGCCCTCGGGAGCCGAAACGGTCACGGGCCTGAACGCACCCTGGTTGATATGGCCTTGCGGATCAAGCAGCGCCTTGAGCGCCACGAAAGCGCCGGTGGCGCTGACTGCCAGACTGCAGTTCACCGGCCCCCGAACTTGCGGGGACGAGCCGGCGAAATCGATTTGGAGTTCACTGCCTGCCACCGTGACCGCAACGCAGACAAGAACCGGCCGGGTACCGATGTTGTCGCTGTCCAGATAGTCCTCATAGTAGTACGTTCCCGGCGCTATCCTGGCGATGGCGGCACGCATGCGTTGCTCGGAGCGATCCAGCAGCATGCGCATTCCTGCGCGCACCGTAGCGACGCCGAAGCGAGCTATGAGTTCCTTGAGGCGGATTTGCGCGGTGTGACAGCAAGCGAGCATCGCATGAAAATCACCTTCACGATCCTCGCGGCCGCGGACGTTGGCGAAAATCAGGTCGAGGATGCCCGGCACGGGAACACCCCCGCGATACACCTTGACGAACGGGATTCGGAGTCCCTCCTGAAAGATTTCGGTCGCGCGGCCCGAAATGCTTCCGGGGTACATGCCGCCGACATCGCCCCAGTGAGCCCGGGTTGCGACAAACGCGGTCAACTCGTTGTCGACGTGGAAAGGCACGATCATCGCCACGTCGTTCAGGTGCGTACCGGACGTGTAGGGATCGTTGACGAGTATCACATCGCCCGGCTCCAGTACGCCCGAGAAGAACTCGCGGGCCTGGCGAACCTGCGATGGAAGCGGAATGACGTGCGCCGGACTGCTTTCGGACTGGCCCAGCAGTTGCGCGTCGGCATCGAGCAGCGCACAGGAAAAATCCAAACCCTCGTAGATGATCGAGGAGTGCGCAGTCTTGATCATGGTGGCCCGCATTTCGCGGACCGAGGCAATAATAAACTGCTGGATCACCTCGAGGGTGATGAGATCGATAGTTCCCGGCGTCGCGTTCATGACAACCATCAACTTTCCATGCGCAGGTTACCCCAGCGGTCAACGCCGGCGCCCCAGCCCGGCAATACCACGGTGGTGCTGCCGAATTCCTCGATGATTGCGGGCCCTCGCAGCGCCGCATCCGCGCCCAGGCGCGCCCGATCGTAAACCGGACAGTCACGGTGCCAGTTACCGTCAAGGTAGACCGGACGGCGCTCTTTCAAGGCTGCCTCCAGTGGCACGGATTGGACTGCGACTGGCGCGAGCCCATGCCGCTGCACTTGGCCAATCGCGGCGATCCGCAGCACCACGATCTCCACGGGATGGCCGGAGCGGCGGAATCCGTAGCGCCTGACGTACAGGCTCTCGAATGCCTGCGTGAGCCGCCCGGCATTCGCGTCGTCGGCTTGCGCCGGTACCGATAAGGCGAACGCCTGGCCCTGGTAGCGCATGTCGATTGCCGGCTCAAAGCGCATCGCCGCGTCCTGAAATCCGTCTGCCCGGAGCAGCATTTTGCCTTGTTGCTCGAGATCCTCGAACGCTGCCCGAATGCGCGCGGGATCGACCGCGGCGAGTTCCGCCAGGAAGGTCCGCACCAGGTCGTAGCGGAAGTCCGACCCGAGCAGCCCGATTGCCGACAAATTCCCGGGGTGCCGCGGCACCAGAATGCGCGAGATCCCCATCTCGCGCGCAATCTCCGCCGCATGCAATGGACCGGCGCCACCGAACGGAAGAAGCGTGAACTCTCTCGGGTCATGGCCGCGCTGAATCGAGATCTCGCGCAGCGCGCCAACCATGTTGGTGACGACCAGCTGGATGACACCTTCGGCAAGACGGTCTACATCGGCATACTTGGCACTCATCGACAGGCGCTCAAGCGCGCTCGTCGCGAGCGCGCGGTCAAGATGCAATGCGCCGCCGATCAAACTCCGCGGACCCAGTCGCCCGAGGTGAAAATTCGCGTCCGTGACGGTGACCGATTGTCCGCCACGCGCATAACATGCCGGGCCCGGAACCGCGCCTGCGCTTTGCGGCCCAACCCGCAGCGAACCGTCCGTGTCGACCCACGCGATGCTTCCGCCTCCTGCACCGACGGTATTGATATCGAGCTGCGGCAGCTTGAGCGGCAGCCCGGCGATCATGCTGTCCTGAACCAGGTCTGGCGCCAGTTCGCGCACCAGTGACACGTCAGTGCTCGTTCCCCCCATATCACAGGTCAGGATATCGTGAACGCCGGCGGCCTCAGCCACCCACGCGGCGCCTCGCACGCCACCGGCGGGCCCGGACAGGATCGTGCGAACCGGGAACGCTGCGGCAGTGGCAGCGGTCATGATGCCGCCGTTCGATCCCATGACATAGAGCCCATCGCCACCGCATGCCGCCACATGACCGGCGAGACGATTCAGGTAACCCGACATGCGGGGAAGCGTGTAGCTGTTGATAACCGTGGGGCTGAGCCGCTCGAACTCCCGGAACTCGGGAACGACTTCCGCCGAAATTACGACCGGACAATCGCCCAATTGCGCCCTTACAAGCTCGCGCACGCGCTGCTCGTGCCGTGAATTCGCATACGAATGAAGCAGGCAAACCGCCACCACTTCAGGCTGAAATGCGCTCAGCCGCCCAACGGCCCGCAACAGACCCGCCTCGTCAAGAGGGCGCAAGACGCCGCCGTCCGCCATCAGGCGCTCGTCCACCTCAAATCGGCAGGAGCGGGGCACCAGCGGCGCCGGCTTTACGAACTTGGTGTTAAACAGGCCGGGCGAAGCCCTGCGTGTGCTGCCGATCTCCAGGGTGTCGCGGAAACCGCAGGTTGTTATGAGCGCGACTTTCGCGCCTTTGCGTTCAAGCAGCGCGTTCGTTGCAACCGTCGTTCCGTGTATGACTCGCCCCGGCGCCGGTCTGTCGACGAGGAGTTTCTTGATGGCCTCGGCGGGATCTCCGGGCGTCGACGGGACCTTCGCCACCTGTATGGTCGCGGTCTCGGGATCGAACGACGCGAGATCGGTGAACGTGCCACCCGTGTCGATTCCGATCGCAGCCCGTTGGCTAGACATTTAACGTACACCCTTTACAAAGCTGGTAAACGTAACCTCTCACCCTAGAAAAAGCTTTTCACCGCAAAGGACGCCAAGGACGCGAAGGAAAACAAAGTAAAAGCCGTGTCATCAAGATCACCAATCTGGTGATTGCATCCGGGTTTCATCTTGGCATTGATTTCCTTGGCGTCCTTAGCGTCCTTTGCGGTTCAAATGCTGGATTTAGGTTCACGCGGTCTCACCGCCGACTACCGGCGTCCATTCGGCGTGAACAGCGCCATCAGGCCGGAGACATCCGAAACGGTCTCGAGCGAGCTCAGTTTTGCAACCATCTCTTCGCAACGGGCCGCGTACGCCGGTTGAAGTTTGAGCAGCGCGCGGAACTTCGCGGTTATCTCGTTTTCGAAACGCCCCTTTTGGGCGTAGATCGGGTTCTCCGGGTCGCCTGAAGGCAGGTCCCGGAACGCCTGCACGGTCTTGCCGCTCTTGAGGCGAATCGTGACTTCCGTCGGGAAGCGCGCCGGAAACTTCGATTCATAATCGAGATCGGCTATCCCTTTCACTTTCGCGGCCAACGCGAGAAGCGCGGGGTCGCGAATCAGCTCATCGGTAAAATGAACGGGCATCGGCGCACCATGCAGAATCGACACCGCAACCGCATAGGGAATACTGAACTGCGCATCGACGTTCGTGCCGGGCCGGTAGCGCCGCGATTCGGGCTGGAATAACGTGAGATAAGCGGTCCGGTAAATCCGGACGACGACTTCGTCGACCGATGACGCGTCGATCTTGTGCTCGCGAACCAGGTCCAGCGTCGCGTCTATGACCTGGTGAAAAAAGCGGCATCCTGCGTATGGCTTGAAGCTGGTGCCGTAACCGCGGTACTCGGTGCCGAGTCCGTCGAGGATCTTGCTTACATCCCACTTCCGCTCGTACGAGAACGCCTTGAGGAAGCCGTTGTCGCCTTCGAGAATCGTCGCCGGTCCGGTGTAACCCGACTTTGCCAGCAGCACCGCGAGCACTCCGCTTTCGGCTGCCTTGCCCGGGTGCAGGCGCTTGATCCAAGACCCGTCTGCCTTCCATTCCTCCAGCCCCGCGGCCTGGGTGCCGGCGATGCCGAAGGCGGCGATGAGT
>JACPTJ010000003.1 GCA_016192835.1 Betaproteobacteria bacterium | reverse complement strand
GTCACGACCGCACGCCACCAGCAGGCCGCCGCTGGTTTGCGGATCGCATAACAGTTTCTTTTGCCACTCCGGCATCCCCGGCGGCAGCGCCACGTGGTTTGCCACGCCGGTCCAGTTACGGTCGGAAGCGCCGGTGGCAAAGCCGAGCTTCACCAGATGCAGCGCCGCGGACAGTACCGGCACCGCGTCAAACGCGATCTCGGCGCGCAATTTCGAGCCGCGGCAGATTTCGAGCAGGTGGCCAAGCAGACCGAATCCGGTCACGTCGGTCATTGCGTGCACGCCCGGCAATTCGGCAAGAGCAACGCCGGCAGTATTGAGCTGGGTCGTGGTCTCGATCATTTGCTGGTAGGCGTTGTCGTGCAGCTCGCCCTTCTTGAGCGCCGCGCCCATGATGCCGATGCCGAGCCCCTTGCCGAGGATCAGCACGTCGCCGGCGCGCGCGCGATCATTGCGCTTGACACGATCCGGATGCACCAGCCCGAGCACCGCCAGACCGTACATCGGCTCGGGCGAATCGATCGAATGGCCGCCTCCGATCGGGATGCCGGCGACACTGCACACCGCATGTCCACCGGCAAGCACGCGCTGCATCGCTTCCACCGGCAGCTTGCCGAGCGGCATTCCGACCAGCGCCAGCGCGAGGAATGGCCTGCCGCCCATCGCGTAAACATCGGAGATCGCGTTGGTCGCGGAGATGCGGCCGAAATCGTACGGGTCGTCGACGATCGGCAGAAAGAAGTCAGTGGTCGCGACGATCGCCTGCTCGGCGTTGATGCGATACACCGCCGCGTCGTCGCTCGATTCAGTCCCGACCAGCAGGTTGGGGTCAACCTTGCCGAGCGGCGATAGTGCCAGCAATTCCCCCAGCAACGCTGCGGGTAGCTTGCAGCCTCATCCGCCGCCGTGGGAAAACTGCGTCAGACGTATAGGGTTCGATTCAACCGGTTTGTTCATTGCTCGTCTCGATCAGATGCTGCCGTCAGCGAAAAAAATTTCAGTGTAGACTAACCTGCTTTCCAAAAACCTGTAATTCCGCATGCGTCGATCGGTATGACCAAAACACACCATCCATACGCCGCCGCACGGCAGGACTCCACGCTGGTTAACGTAACACAACTCGCCGGGTTTGACGAGGTGATCGACGTGCGTTCCGAGTCGGAGTTCGCGGAGGATCACGTCCCCGGCGCGATCAGCTGCCCGGTGCTCAGCGACGCCGAGCGCGCACGCGTCGGCACCATCTACAAGCAGCAATCGGCATTCGATGCCAAGAAAATCGGCGCCGCGCTGGTCAGCCGCAATATCGCGCGCCATCTCGAAGCGAGTTTTGCCGGCCGCCCGCGCGGCTGGCGGCCGCTCGTTTATTGCTGGCGCGGCGGCAGCCGCAGCGGCGCGCTGGCGGATGTATTACAACAGGTCGGCTGGCGCGTCGGGCGGCTCGACGGCGGCTACAAAGCCTACCGGCGCGCCGTGATCGCCGATCTGGACGAGCGTCCGCCGCAATTCGATTGGCGCGTGATCTGCGGGCTCACGGGTTCCGGCAAGAGCCGTCTGCTGCGGGCGCTGGCGCAGCGCGGGTCCCAGGTCCTCGACTTGGAAGCGCTCGCGGCCCATCGCGGCTCGGTACTCGGCAACCTGCCCGGCGCGCCGCAACCCTCGCAGAAGATGTTCGAAAGCCGGGTATGGGCGGAGCTGCGCAAATTCGATGCCGCGCAGCCCGTGTGGGTCGAAGCCGAGAGCAAAAAGATCGGCAGCGTGCGCGTTCCCGAAACGCTGATCGCATCGATGTGGAACGGCGAGTGCATACGGCTCGACGCGTCGGTCTCCCTGCGCGTCGCCATGCTGAAAGACGAATATCAACACTTCGTCTCCGACCCGGCGCTGCTGGGAACGCAGCTCGATTGCCTGGTTGCGCACTACGGGCAGGACCGGATCGGTGCATGGAAACGGCTTGCCGGCGCCGGCGAGTGGGATGCGCTGGTGCGCGAATTGCTGGAAAATCACTACGATCCGGCCTATACGCGCTCGACACTCAAACACTACCCGCACTATGCGGATGGCGTGCGTCTGGAAGTCACCGCGGACAGCGACGCCGCTTTCGAAGAGCTGGCAGTGCAATGTTTAAGGTCTGCCGCAAAATGATGCTGGATTCCCCCCTCACCCTGCCCTCTCCCCCCGAAACGGGGGAGAGGGGAATATCTTGAGCGTGCGCCTGCCGTGCGCGTTGATGCTGCCGCCGATGTTATAATTCCGTCCCATTTGAGCAGTTCTCCCCCACCGTCAATGTCGACCGCCGCCGGATCCGCGCCACGCGGATTGTGGCTGATGCTGCTGGTCGCCATCGTGATCTGGTGCGGCAATCTCGAATACCGCAAGCTCGCGTTGAGCGATGAGGGCCGCTACTCCGAAATCCCGCGCACCATGGCGCAAAGCGGCGACTGGGTCACGCCGCGGTTAAACGGCATCAAGTATTTCGAGAAACCGCCGCTCCAATACTGGGCGACTGCCGCGGCCTATAACGTGTTCGGCGAACATCATTGGACCGCACGCCTGTGGCCCGCATTGACCGGCTTTCTCGGCGTGCTCCTGATATTTTATGCCGGAACACGGCTCTACGGCGCCACCGCCGGACTCTATGCCGCGCTCGTGCTCGCGAGCAGCCTGCTCTATACAGGGATGGCCCATATCCTCACGCTCGACATGGGGCTCGCGTTTTTTCTCGGACTCGCCATGGCGGGGATGCTGCTTGCGCTTGACCCCCGCGCCGACGCCCGGACCAACCGGGTGTGGATGCATGTTGCGGCCGCCGGCTGTGCGTTTGCCGTGTTGAGCAAAGGCCTGATCGGAATCGTCCTGCCGGGCGCGGTGATCGTGCTCTACGTGCTGGTGAAACGCGATTTTGCCCTCGTGCGCCGGCTGCACCTGGTGACCGGCGGCCTGCTGTTTCTTGCCATCAGCGCGCCGTGGTTCGTCGCGGTGTCGCTCGCCAATTCCGAATTCCCGGAGTTTTTCTTCATCCACGAACATCTCGCGCGCTATACCTCGACCATCCACCAGCGCTACCGGCCGTGGTATTACTTCATCCCGATACTGCTGATCGGAATGCTGCCGTGGACCGTGACCTTATGGGACGCACTGATCGGCGCGCTCAGGAGACCCCGAACTTCCGGTTTCGATGCGACGTTGTTCCTGCTGCTGTGGTCGGGTTTCATTTTCGTGTTCTTCTCGCTCTCCGGCTCCAAGCTGCCTTCCTACATCCTGCCGATGTTCCCGGCGCTCGCATTGCTCATCGCGGTGCGCCTGACCACGATCGATGCACGCGTGCTGGCGTGGCAGCTGGCGCCGCTCCTGGTCATCGCGGTAACGGGGCTGCTCGCCGTGCCGTACACGGACAGGCTCGCCTCCGTGTCGATCCCGGCCGGGCTGTACCAGAACCAGATGCCATGGCTCTACGCGGCGGCAGTTGTATTGCTCGCCGGCAGCACCGCAGCCGTGATCTGCGGCTGGCGCGGGCACGTCAGATGCGCGGTCGTGGTATGCGCCTTCACCGGGCTCGCCACGACCCAACTGCTGGTAACCAGCGAAGACGCCCTCTCCCCCGCGCACTCGACTTACCATCTGGTCCAGAAGCTCAAGCCCGATCTCAAGCCCGGCGTGCCGTTTTACAGCGTCGGCAGCTACGAGCAGACTCTGCCGTTTTACCTCAAGCGCACCGTGACACTCGTCGCCCACCAGGACGAAATGGCATTCGGTCTCAAGCACGAGCCGCGGTTGTGGGTTCCCGACCTCGCGGAATTCGAGCGCCGGTGGCGCAGCCACGCGTACGCGCTCGCGGTCATGAGCCTGGAAATGTACGAACAATTGCAGCAGACGCGGCTGCCGATGCAGCTCGTCGCGCGCGATACCGAGCGCGTATTCGTGCGCACCCCACCGCGGCAAGATGAGGGAGGATCCAGGCGATGAACGCAATCAGTTTTTCGTTGTTGATGACCGGCGTATTGCTGAATGCGGGCGCACAACTGCTGCTCAAGGCCGGCACCAACGCGGTGGGCGTGTTCGCGTTCAGCAGCGATAACCTCGTGCCGGTGGGCTGGAAGCTCGCCACCGAGCCGCACATCGTCGGCGGTCTCGGGTGCTACGTACTCAGCGTGATCGTGTGGATCCTGGCGCTGTCGCGCGTCGAGGTCAGCATCGCCTATCCGATGCTGTCGATCGGCTACGCCGTCAATGCGCTGGCCGCGTGGTACCTGTTCGGCGAGGCGGTCACGCTGACACGGCTCGCCGGCATCGGCATCATCATCATCGGCGTCTACATCGTGGCACGTTCATGAGCGCGCCCGCCTACCTGCCTTTCGCGCGGCCCACGCTGGATGACGCGACCATCCAGGGCGTCGCCGCAGTCCTGCGTTCGGGATGGATCGCAAGCGGCCCCCAGGTCGCCGCCTTTGAGCGCGCATTGTCGGAATATTTCGGCGGCCGCCCGGTGCGCACGCTGACCTCCGCCACGGCAGCCATCGAAGTCGCGCTGCAGGTTTGCGGCGTCGGCCCCGGCGACGAAGTGATTACCTCCGCGCAAAGCTTCTTCACCGCGCCCAACATGATCATCAAAGTCGGCGCGAAACCGGTGTTCGTCGATTGCGACCTCGCGACGCGCAACATCGATCTGGCGCAGACCGCGGCCGCGATCACGCCGGCCACCCGCGCGATACTGCCGACGCATTTCGCCGGCCTGCCGGTCGACATGGATGGCCTGTACCGCCTCGCGCGCGAACACCGTTTGCGGGTCATCGAGGATGCCGCGCTCGCGATCGGCTCGAGCTGGCGCGGCCGCAGAATCGGCGCCTTTGGCGACCTGGTGGCATTCAGCTTCCACCCCAACAAGAACATGACCGCGATCGAGGGCGGCGCGCTGGTGCTCAACAACGCCGACGAAGCGAAGCTCACCGAGAAGCTGCGCTTTCACGGCATTTCGCGGCTGGCCGACGGCACGCGCGATGTCGATGTGGCCGGAGGCAAGTTCAACCTTCCCGACGTGAACGCCTGCGTGGGCCTCGCGCAGCTCGCGCGTCTCGATGAGTTCACCGCGGCGCGCCGCGCGCTCGCCGAACATTATTTCCGAAGCTTCCACACCGATCCGCCGTGCGTGCTGCCGGCGCGCGGCCACCCGGGAGACGAGGCGGGCCACAGCTGGAACATGTTCGCCCCGCTGCTGCCGCTCGGGCGCATGCGGATCACGCGCAGGCAGTTCATCGACGCCATGCACGCGCGCGGCATCGGCATCGGCATTTCCTACGAAGCGCTGCACCTGTCGACGCTCGCCCGCCGCTTCGGTTACCATGAGGGAAATTTTCCAAATGCAGAGCGCATTGCGCGCGAAACCATTACCCTGCCGCTTTTTCCGACCATGACTTTTGCCGACGTCGAACGCGTATGCACGGCAGCCGCCGAAATCATCGCGCAGAGCCGGCTATGAGCGACGCGCCGCAGGTTTCGGTCGTCATCCCGGTCTACAACGAGGAGGAGAGCCTGCCGTTGCTGTTCGCGCGCCTCTACCCCGCCCTCGACAAGCTCGGCGTCAGCTACGAAGTCATATTTATCAACGATGGCAGCGCGGACCGCTCGGCCGCGCTGCTGCGCGAGCAGTTCGAGCGCCGGCCCGAGGTCACGCGCGTGATCCTGTTCAGCAGCAATTTCGGCCAGCACATGGCGATCATGGCCGGCTTCGAGCGTTGCCGCGGCAGCCGCATCGTCACGCTCGACGCCGATCTGCAGAATCCGCCCGAGGAAATCGGCAACCTCCTCGCGGCCATGGACCGGGGCCACGATTACGTCGGGTCGGCGCGCCAGCAGCGCCAGGACACGGCGTTCCGCCGCCATGCCTCGGGAGCGATGAACTGGGTGCGGGAGCGCATCACCCGGATCCGCATGAGCGACCAGGGCTGCATGCTGCGGGCCTACGACCGGCGGATCGTCGATGCGATCGCTCACAGCAACGAGATCAACACGTTCATTCCCGCGCTCGCCTACACCTATGCGGCCAATCCGACCGAGATCGAGGTCGCGCACGAAGAACGCGCGGCGGGTGTATCGAAATATTCGCTCTACAATTTGCTGCGGCTCAACTTCGACCTCGTGACGGGGTTCTCGATCGTGCCGCTGCAGGTATTCTCCCTGCTCGGCATGTTCGTCGCCGTGGTGTCCGTGCTGGTCTATATCGGGGTCATCATCGAGCGCTGGATAGTGGCGGACACCCTGGCGGAAGGAGTGCTCGCGCTGTGGGACCGCGACGTTCTGCAGTTTTTCCTGACCGGGATCGTGCTGTTCGGACTCGGACTGCTGGGCGAGTACGTGGGGCGCATCCACCAGCAGGTGCGCGGCCGCCCGCGCTATTTGATTCAAGCAGTGCTTGAGAAAAACAATGATGAGTGATTACCAATCACTAATCACCAATCACTGCCTTTTATGACTCGCGCCGTCGTCTTTGCCTATCACAACGTGGGCGTCAGGTGTCTTTCGGTGCTGCTCGCCCACCGCGTCGAGGTGCCTCTGGTCGTCACGCATGACGACAACCCTGCCGAAGAGATCTGGTTCGACAGCGTCGCCAGACTCGCCGCCGACCACCGCCTGCAGACCATCGCGCCGGATGATCCCAACGCTCCTGCCGTCGTGGACCGGGTACGCGCGCTGCGGCCTGATTTCCTGTTTTCGTTTTATTACCGGCATATGCTGAAGCCGCCGCTGCTCGCCAGCGCGGCACGCGGCGCGCTCAACATGCACGGCTCGCTGCTGCCCAAGTACCGCGGGCGCGTGCCGGTGAATTGGGCGGTGATCAATGGCGAAACCGTAACCGGCGCAACCTTGCATTACATGACCGAAAAACCCGACGCCGGCGACATCGTCGATCAACTGGCGGTCCCGATACTGCCCGATGACACCGCGCTCGACGTCTTCCGCAAAGTGACGGTGGCCGCCGAAATCACGCTGCACCGCAGCCTGCCGGCACTGCTCGAGGGCACCGCGCCGCGTCAGCCGCAGGACCTCGCCGGCGGCAATTATTGCGGCGGGCGCAAGCCGGAAGACGGGTGTATCGACTGGCGCCTGCCCGCCGCGCGCATCCACAATCTGGTACGCGGCGTAGCACCCCCGTATCCCGGCGCCTTCACCCGGCTCCAGGGCAGCACGCTGCGGATTTTGCGCACCCGGCTCGAAGCGGGTCCGCGCGCGCCGCTTGCCCCGGCCCTCTACACAGACGGTTCCGGCTGCTTCGCCGCCTGCGGCGACGGCGGCACGCTGCGCCTGCTGGAAATGGAGTTCGACGGCGCAGCTTTCACCGCGGCCGATTTTCCGGCACGCTTCGGCGCCAAACCAGTTTCTTTAATCCAAAATCCCATGCAACCGCCGATGAACGCGGATGAACGCAGATAAACCCCGGACGAAACCGCCAAAGAAATTATCAAAAGACAACTCAATGAAAAAAATCCTGATCCTCGGCGTCAACGGCTTCATCGGCCACCACCTGTCGCAGCGCATCATCAAGACCACCGACTGGGAAGTCTATGGCATGGACATGCAGTCCGAGCGCGTGTCCGATCTGCTCAAGCACCCGCGCTTTCATTTCTTCGAAGGCGATATCACGATCAACAAGGAATGGATCGAATACCACATCCGGAAATGCGATACGGTGCTGCCGCTGGTGGCGATCGCCACGCCGGCCACCTACGTCAAGGAGCCCTTGCGCGTGTTCGAGCTCGACTTCGAGGCCAATTTGCCGCTCGTCCGCTCCTGCGTGAAGCACGGCAAGCGCATCCTGTTTCCTTCGACCTCCGAGGTCTACGGCATGTGCCGTGACGGGGAATTCGATTCCGACAGCTCCGAACTGATACTCGGCCCGATCCACAAGCAGCGCTGGATCTACTCGTGCAGCAAGCAGTTGATGGATCGCGTCATCTGGGCCTACGGTTCCGAAGGCAAGCTCGATTTCACGCTGTTCCGTCCTTTCAACTGGATCGGCGCGGGGCTGGACAGCATACACACGGCGAAGGAAGGCAGCTCGCGCGTGATCACCCAGTTTCTGGGTCACATCGTGCGCGGCGAGAACATCAAGCTAGTCGACGGCGGCACCCAGAAGCGCGCGTTTACCTATATCACCGACGGCATCGACGCCCTGATGAAAATCATCGACAACCCGCGCGGCATCGCGAGCGGCAAGATCTACAACATCGGCAACCCGCGCAACAACTTTTCGGTCAAGGATCTCGCCCGGATGATGCTCGAGCTCGCGCTCACCTACCCCGAATACCGCCGCCCGGCCCGCAAAGTCCGCCTGCTCAAGACCACGTCGGCAGCCTATTACGGCAAGGGTTATCAGGACGTACAGAACCGCGTGCCGAAAATCGACAATACGTGCCAGGACCTCGACTGGAAGCCGCGCGTCAACATGCAGGCTGCGCTCAAGCACATCTTCGATGCCTATCGCACCCACGTCGCCGATGCACGCCGTCTAATGGATTGAACCGCCAAGCCAATTCAAACCGAATGGAACCACAGATAAACACAGATGGACACAGATAACATCAAAACCGAAGCTCAGCCACGCAGCATACGACAAGTAATGATTAATGCTCTCGAGTTGGTTTTTATCCGTGTTTATCTGTGTTCATCTGTGGCTTCAGAGGGGTTAGCGGTTAAATCTGAATGAAATTAGCACTCAAAATCGACGTCGACACCTACCGCGGCACACGCGACGGCGTGCCGCGTCTGGTCGAGATGCTGAAAAAGCACAACGCCGGAGCCACTTTCCTTTTCAGTCTCGGCCCGGATCACACCGGACGCGCGATCAAGCGTGTGTTTCGCCCCGGTTTCATGAAAAAAGTGTCACGCACCTCGGTGCTCGAACATTACGGAATCGTGACTTTGCTGTACGGCACCGTGCTGCCCGCTCCCGACATCGGGCGGCGTTGCGCTGCAGTCATGCGCGGCGCGCGCGACGCCGGCTTCGAAGTCGGGATCCATGCCTGGGACCACGTCAAGTGGCAGCACCAGGTCGCGGCTGCCCATGCGGCGTGGACCGCGCGCGAAATGCAGCTCGCGTGCGATCGCTTCGAACAGATTTTCGGCGAGCGCGCACGCGTGCACGGCGCGGCCGGATGGCAGATGAACCTGCACGCGTACCGCCTGACCCAGCGGCTCGGCTTCGACTACTGCTCCGACGCGCGCGGCAAGTGCCCGTTCATCCCGATCCATAACGCCGAGATCATAGCCTGCCCGCAGTTGCCGACCACGCTGCCGACGCTCGACGAACTGATCGGCGTGGACGGTCTGACCCGCGACAACGTTGCCGATCACGTGCTGCAACTGAGCGGCAACGCACCTCCCTCCGGGCACGTCTATACGCTGCATGCCGAACTCGAGGGCATGAAGCTCGCGCCGGTATTCGAGCGCCTGCTCGCCGGCTGGCGTGCCGCCGGCTACGACCTGGTGTCGCTGCGCGATTATTTCAGCTCGCTCGAGGCCACGACACTGCCGCACCACGTAGTCACCGCAGCCGAAATTCCCGGCCGCTCCGGCACGCTGGCATTGCAGGGCAAGGAGTTTCTGGCGGATGTGGCGGCATGAGGCGGCCGGCCGTTCGCAATATCGCACTCCGGTCGCTCGCTTGCCAGCCTGAGACATTTGCCTGACAATCCTGTTTGAATCATTCACTCCAAGCGTCCATGCCCAAGCAACCGTTTCCCGATTTCGAACTCCCAGCCACCAGCGGCACCACCTTCAGGTTTTCAGAGCAGCGCGGCCACCCGGTCGTCATCTACTTCTATCCCAAGGACAATACTCCGGGCTGCACCACCGAAGGCCAGCAGTTTCGCGATCTCCACCCGCAATTCCAGAAGCTCGCCTGCGCGGTTTTCGGCGTGTCGCGCGACAGCCTGAAGTCGCACGAGAATTTCAAATCCAAAATGAAATTTCCGTTCGAGCTGCTTTCCGACGCCGGCGAGGCAGCGTGCAAGCTGTTCGATGTCATCAAGATGAAAAACATGTATGGCCGCAAAGTGCGCGGCATCGAGCGCAGCACTTTCGTGTTCGACGGCAGCGGCGAGCTGCAGCGCGAATGGCGCGGCGTCAAAGTCCCCGGCCACGCCCAGGAAGTGCTCGACTGCGTGAAGACCCTCAAATGACCCCGCGCAAACCTGCCTCCGTAGTCACGCGCCTGCCGGCCAACCTCAAGCTGTTCGTGCTCGATACCAACGTGCTGATGCACGACCCCACCAGCCTGTTCCGCTTCGAGGAACACGACATCTACCTCCCGATGGCCACGCTCGAGGAGCTCGACAACAACAAGAAAGGCATGTCGGAAGTTGCGCGCAACGCACGCCAGGCGAGCCGTTACCTCGACGAAATCGTGAGCGGGACCGAACTCGATATCGAGCACGGCATCGAGCTCAAGCCCCACAACGGGGGGGACGCGTCGGGACGGCTGTTTCTGCAGACGCAGGCGATCAGCGGCGAGCTGCCGGCGCGCCTGGCGAGCGGCAAGGCCGACAACCAGATCATAGGCGTCGTCAAGCATCTGCAGGAAACCCACGCGAGGCGCCAGGTGATCCTGGTCAGCAAGGACATCAACATGCGCATCAAGGCGCGCGCGCTGGGACTCGCCGCCGAGGACTATTTCAACGACAAGGTGCTCGAAGACACCGATCTCCTCTACACCGGCACGCGCGAGCTGCCGGCCGACTTCTGGGACAAGCACGGCAAGGGCATGGAGTCATGGCAGCAATCGGGGTACACCTACTACCGCGTGCACGGCCCGCTGTGCGCGAGCCTGCTGGTCAACGAATTCGTGCACCAGGAAGCCGATCGTCCGCTCTACGCCCAGGTCAAGGAAGTCGCGGGCAAGACCGCGATCCTGCAGACGATCAAGGACTACGCGCACCAGCGCCACAACGTGTGGGGAATCATCGCGCGCAACCGCGAGCAGAATTACGCCCTGAACGCCCTGATGAACCCCGACATCGACTTCGTCACGCTGCTCGGCCAGGCCGGCACCGGCAAGACGCTGCTCACGCTCGCTTCCGGCCTCATGCAGACGCTCGAACACAAGACGTACTCGGAAATCATCATGACGCGGGTCACCGTGCCGGTCGGCGAGGACATCGGTTTCCTGCCCGGCACCGAGGAAGAGAAGATGAACCCGTGGATGGGCGCGCTCGAGGACAATCTCGACGTGCTCAACAAGACCGACGACGAGGCCGGTGAATGGGGACGGGCGGCGACGCGCGACCTGATCCGCTCGCGCATCAAGGTCAAGTCGCTCAACTTCATGCGCGGCCGTACCTTCATCAACAAGTACCTGATCATCGACGAAGCGCAAAACCTGACGCCGAAGCAGATGAAAACCCTGATCACGCGCGCCGGCCCCGGCACCAAGGTGGTAGTGCTCGGCAACATCGCGCAGATCGACACTCCCTACCTGACCGAGGGCAGCTCAGGCCTGACTTACGTGGTCGACCGCTTCAAGGGCTGGTCGCACAGTGGGCACGTCACGCTGCTGCGCGGCGAGCGCTCGCGCCTCGCCGATCACGCCGCGGAAGTGCTTTAACCCCACCAAGAACAATCCCCCTCTCCCCGCTTGCGGGGAGAGGGCGGGGGTGAGGGGCCGGTCGGAAAATCGAGAAACCGTGAAGTCGGGAGATCGGGAGGTCGTAAAAAGCCTTGTCTCGCCCTCACGCTCTTACGCTCTCCCGCCCTTACGGAATACGTGAGTCTCCCCTCGCCCCCTTGGGGAGAGGGCCTGAGTGATATCAGGAAGTTATGTAATGCTCGTTCGGCCTCTGCCTGACGACGATCGCCTTTCCCGATAGACAGCGCGCATTTGGATAGAGTCTTGCTTGCCATACGCCAAAGGCGTATATTTAGGCGCGATGTTTACGTTCATCGAATCGTCCGCATTCGAACGCATCTGTCCCGTGTACCTAGACGATGATGAGTACGCCGAATTGCAGCAGTTCTTGATGCAAAACCCGGAGGCCGGTCGTGTCGTTCCCGGCTCGGGTGGCGTTATTGGAGGCATTCCGCAATGGGTAAGAAGCTTACTGGGAAGGCATTGACCGAATTCGAGGCCAAGCGTGATGTGTGGCAGGAAGTCCTGGACGGCGTACGAGAGATCAAGGCGGGCGGAGGCAAACGGAAGAAAGTCGAGCCAAAGTCGCACGTGGTTCACGTGCGGTTGAAAAGCGGGCTCTCCCAAGCACAATTCGCGGCGGCGCTTGGCGTTTCCAAACGCACCCTGGAGCAGTGGGAGCAGGGCCGGCGCGAGCCCTCCGGCGCGGCACAAACGCTGCTGAAGATCGCCGAGCGCCATCCTGAAGTGTTGCTTGAGGTTGCGGCATGATGCAGATCCGCTGTTCCGCCTCCGGGGCCGAACAAGCGCTTGAACCGACGCACCAACAGCGGCGCTACGCTGGCCTCTACAAGCTCAGCACGCCTGAACAGCTCATCGCTGACTTTCAACGTGATATCGCGAGGTGGAATCATGAAAACCGTGACTCTTGACGTTCGCTCACCCGCTGACGCGATGGGCGACTTCGTGCGTGCCTGGAAGACGGGTAAATCCCAAAAATCTGCACGTATCAGCTTCGCCACCCCAGAGTTACTTTGGCAGGTCTTAACCGCTAAGCGGTGGGAGTTGCTCAAGGCGTTGTGCGGAGCGGGTCCGGTGTCCATTCGCGAGGCCGCACGACGCGTTGGCCGCGACGTAAAGGCGGTGCATGGCGACATCACTGCATTGCTCAACGCGGGCGTACTCGGACGCGCGGAAGGTGGTGGCATCGTCTTTCCGTTTGACGCGGTGAAGGTTGAATTTCTGTTGCAGGCAGCATAGACCGTTTACCTGGCAGAAGCCGAATGCACCGCCACCCCGCCGCCCGTCTTCTCTGGTGCCTCCTTGGCGTTGCCACCGGCATATCCCTGGCTCTCTACCTCGTCGCCCCGCCCGCCTCCCCTTTTTTCCTGGCTGCGCTGGGAGGATCAGCCGTCTTCTTGTTCGGCCTCACAGGAGCGCCCGCCGCTCAGCCGCGCGCGTTGTTCGGCGGGCACATCGGGAGTGCCCTGATCGGCATCGCGTGCTATCAGGCGTTCGGAGACGCCCTTTGGGTCTACGCGCTCGCGCAAGCGTTGGCTCTCGGATTCATGCTGCTGACAAAAACCGTTCATCCTCCGGCCGGCGCAAACCCCATTCTCATGGTCTACGCTCATTCCGGCTTCGCGGCGCTCCTGCAGCCGGTTCTTGTCGGGGTACTGAGCCTTGCGATCGTTGCCGTCATCTGGAGTCGTCTCTACCCTGGGCTTTTTCGGTACCCGGTCTCCTGGTTCGTGCGCTCGCCGCCAACCACTTTCTGGGGCGGCTGGGGTGAGTAAGAAGCAGGCACCTCACTCCGCCATCCAACAGGCCGACAACGCCGCTCGTGTCGAATGTTGGCCGAGGAAGCGATGATCCGGAAATGCACGGATGAGGATCTTCCTGCGCTGTATGCGATCATCAACGACGCGGCTCAGGCGTATAAAGGCGTCATTCCAGAGGATCGGTGGCACGAGCCGTATATGCCCATGCGGGAGCTGAATCAGGAAATCCGCGATGGTATTCAGTTCTGGGGCTATGAATCAGATGGCGAACTCATCGGCGTCATGGGCATCCAGGACAAAGGCGATGTCGCTCTGATCCGGCATGCGTACGTGAAGACCAGCAGGCGCGGTCGCGGAATCGGGAGCCGCCTGCTTCGACATCTTGAGCAGATGACGGGCAAACCGATCCTGATCGGCACCTGGGCTGACGCGACCTGGGCCATTCGTTTCTACGAGAAACATGGATACCGGCTACTCTCCCGGAAAGATACCGAACACCTTCTCAGACAATACTGGAGCGTCCCTGACCGGCAGGTTGCGACATCGGTGGTTTTGGCGAATGCGGCATGGAGACCGGCCAACAAGCCGGCTGGAAGCAGCGCTTGACAGCGTGCTTCAATGAAGGCAATAAAGAGGCCATGTCCGAATTAGTTGCCCCCGGGCGGAGCGGATTGACCATGAAAATTTCCTGCGGCGCGCTCGCGATTCTCGGCTGCATCGTTTGCGGTTCCGCGGTCGCATCGACGAAACCCGCGGCGAAACATCCCGCGCCCGTTCTCACGTTACTCACGCAAATGCAGTCCAGGCCCGCCGGCGCTGCAGCGGCGCCACCGCAATCGCGTCCCGCCATCGCGCCGCGGAAACCGCGCCCGGCGATTTCGCGCAGCGCGAAACGCGCGCCTGATTCCGCCGTCAAATCCACGCTGGCAAACACGCCGGTCGTCACCGTGACGGGCGTCGGTCCCGGGCAGGCGGGTTACGTCCACTACTTCGTCATCAAGCCGCCCGGCGGCGAGGAAGAAACGCAAATCGGCATCGAACTGCCGGATCAGCGGATTGCCTGGTCGTTTCCCGAACTGGGCGTCGTCGTCTCCCCGTTCATCAGGTCGGACGTCGTTCAGACCAACGGGAGAAATTACGAAGTGCAATATCTGTACGGCTTGCGCCCTTTCCCTGACGACGAATCGATGCGCAGGCTGCAGGCGCAACTCATGACCCGCGTTACCCTGTGGGTCGAAGACGCGACGCCGCATTGCAACCTGCAGGGCCAGTCCAGCCAATTCTGCATAAGTTGCCTCGGCTTCGCGCTGCGCGTTCTTTTCCCCGGCCCGACTCCCGAATATCCGGTGGTGCCGCGCGATTTCCCGCGCGCCTCCCGCGATACCTACTACACGACCGAGGACCTGCTTTTTTATCTCGTGGGGCTGCACCGGCTGCGTGGCAACGCGGCGCGACTCAAGCGCATCGACGAGCTCGCGCTGCCGGCAAGCTTGCGCGAGGAAGCGATACGCCTCGTCAACGCGGCCACTCCGAACGAAGCCATCGCCGTCGCGGAAGCCGCGCCGGCCTCGGCCGCGAAGGTGCGTCCCGGCGTGCGGCCGCCTTTGAAGAAAGGACCCCAGCGTCTGCCGCAGCGCAAACGAGCGTCGTGAGACGATCCAACCCGCGTCCGCGAGAAAGCCGCGCGACTCTCCGTTAACGAGTTGGCGTCGGGCCTTTCCCGTCGGGAGGCCACGGCGCGGCGCTTCCTTCAATCGGCACGCGCAATGACTGGAGGATCTGCGAAATCATGATCCAGTTGCCGATGGCGACGATCATCTCGATGAGAACCGCGGGTTCCTTGAGGTGCTGTTCGCATTCGGCCCAGACCGCGTCGGATACTTTGCCGTGTTCGCGCGTGTCATCGACCGCGGCAAGCACGGCACGCTCGGCGGGGCCGAACAGCTCCGACTTTCTCCAGTCGCGAATTGCCAGTATCTCTTCCGGACTCACCCCCGTCTGCGTGGTGGCGATGCGGTAGTGCTGGAACCATTCGTATTCCGAGCCCGTCGTCCACCCGATACGCATGATGATCAATTCGCGCAGGCGCGAGTCGAGCTTGTTCCGCGTGGCGAGCATGGTCAGCAATCCATACACGTGCCGGACCAGATCCGGGTGGCGCGCCAGCGTACGAAACGCGTTCTTTCCCGCCTGGACTTCTCCGATACCCATCTCGCGCCCTAGCCGCACCGCTTCCTCCAGCGGTATGCATTCGATCCGGCTTTTCACGTTCCGCGTTCCCCTATTCCGTCTTGATGCCGGCGAACTTGACCACCTTCGCGTTCTGCGCGAGCTGGTCGCGAATGAAAGCGGCAAACTCCCCCGGTGTGCCGGTCTGTGCCACCAGGCCCTGCTTGACGATCGCTTCCTTCATCTCGGGCGTGTTGACTGCCTTGATGATCGCCGCATTCAGCCGCGCGATGATTTCCTTGGGAACGCCTGCAGGCGCCAGCACGCCGTTCCAGCCGGCGCGCTCGTAGCCGGTCAGCCCGCTCTCGCTGAGCGTAGGCACGGAGGGCAGCGTCGGCGCACGCTTCGCGCTGCTTACGGCAAGCGCCTTGAGCCTGCCTGTCTTGACGAAGGGCAGCGCCCCGGTGACGCTCGGAAAATTGATGTCGACCTCACCCGCTATCACGGCGGTGGTCGCTTCCGGCGCCCCCCGATAAGGGACGTGCAGCATTTTCACGTCGGCCATCATCTTGAAAACCTCGCCGGCAAAATGCGACGAACTGCCGACGCCCGGGGTGCTGAACGTGAGCTTGCCCGGCTGTGACCGTGCGAGCGCAATCAGTCCCTTGACGTCGTTCACCGGCACCGACGGATGCACCGCCAGGGCGAATGACGTGATCATCACCATGGACACCGGCGCGAAATCACGCTCGACGCTATACGGAAGCTTGGGGCGCAGCGCCGGCAGTATCGTCGTGGAACCCGCGGCATACAGCAGCGTGTAGCCGTCCGCGGGCGATTTCGCGACCAGCTCGTCGGCGATCGCGCCGCCCGCGCCGGGCCGGTTTTCCACCACCACATTCTGGCCGAGGTTCTCGGATAACTTCTGCGCGAGCAGGCGCGCTCCAACGTCGCCCGCGCCGCCCGCCGTGTACCCGAAAATCAGCCGTATCGGCTTCACGGGATACGTTTGCGCCGGGGCACTTGCAACCCCCAGGCCAAAGCACGCGATGACAGGAATGAACCAACGCAACACGATGCCGATCAATCTCCTCATGACGATTTCTCCTGTGGTTCGTTACCCGGACATTCTATAATGGATGATACCTCGATTGGAGAAAAAGCATGGCCCGCGTGCCTGAGACTGCGCCGACGCCACTGGCCCCGGATCGCGTCGACTATCTGCCCATGATCGACCGGCCCGTCATCAAGTGGCCGAACAATGCGCGGGTTGCTTTCTGGGTCGCTCCCAATATCGAGCACTACGAATATCTTCCCCCGCTCGATGGAGTTCGCAATCCGTGGCCGCGCACGCCGCTGCCGGACGCGCGCCAGTATTCGCTGCACGAGTACGGCAATCGCGTCGGGTTCTGGCGCCTGCTCGAAGTGCTGGACGAGTACCGGATCCGCTGCTCGACCACGCTCAACATCGGCGTGCTGGAACATTTTCCGGATATCGCCGAGGCCATGCTCGAGCGCGACTGGACGTTTGTCAATCACGGCTTCTACAACACGCGCTTCATCACCACATTCACTGAGGAGCAGGAACGCGAGTTCTTCCAGCGCTGCCGCGAAACATTCAAACGCTGCACCGGCCGGGAACTGAAAGGCCAGTCAGGACCCGTGGCTTCCAATACCGAGCGTACCCCGGACCTCGTCGCCGAGGCGGGTTTTCTCTATCAGACCGACTGGAAGATCGACGACCAGCCGCTGCCCATCAAGGTGAAATCCGGCCGGCTGATCTGCATTCCTTACACCTCGGAACTGAACGACGCGCCGCTGATGCGGCATCACCACGAAGGCGATTATTACGCGAAGATCTGCAAGCGCCAGTTCGACCAGCTCTACCGGGAAGGCGAGGAAAGCGGCAGGCTGATGTGCATCGCCTTCCATCCGTACCTCATGGGCCGTCCCCACCGCGCAAAATACCTGGCCGAGGTGCTCGACTACATCATGTCCCACGATCGCGTGTGGCAGGCGACCACCGACGAAATCGCGGAGCACTATCTCGCGCACACCTACGAGCAAGCGGTGGCGCATGCGGCCCGCGTCAACACGTAATAAAATGGATCCCCTCGCCCCGCATGCGGGGACAGCACTATTTGGCGCACACCTCGAGCAGGCAGTGGCGCATGCAGCTCGCGTCAACGCGTAATAAAATGGATCCCCTCGCCCCGCGTGCGGGGAGAGGGTTAGGGTGAGGGGAGTTTCATGCCTGTCGAGCGAAGTTATGCGTTTCCCGAGCTTCACAAGGGAATGGATCACGACCATTACGACTGGTCGCCGCTGAATGCCACGCGCGCGAAGATTGAATGGCCAAACCAAGCACGGGTCGCGCTCTGCGTCATCGTTACTCTCGAACACGCCGAATGGAAACAGCCGCCCGACAGCTACCAGGTCCCAAATCTTGCCGGGGGTTACGGCTGGGGGCCTTTTCCCGACGTCACGGCGTGGTCCCATCGCGAGTATGGCCATCGTGTCGGCATCTTTCGCGTGCTCGACGTGCTGGAAAAACACGGCATCAAACCCACCATTGCCATGGATGCGCTCACGGCCACGCACTATCCGTTTCTGGTGCGGCATTGCCTTAAGCGTGGTTGCGAAATCATCGCGCACGGCATCTCGGTGAATCGCATGATCACTAGCCGGATGTCGGAGGCGGAGGAACGCGAATACATCCGCACCTCCATCGACGCGGTGACCCGTGCGACGGGCAAGCAACCAATCGGCTGGCTCGGGCCGGAGTCCGGCGAGTCAGCAAGAACCCCTCAACTGCTCGCTCAGGCAGGCCTGCGCTACGTTTGCGACTGGGGCAACGACGAGCAGCCCTACCGCATGAAAGTCCCGGAACGTGAACTGCACGCACTTCCGGTGTCATTGCCGCTGGATGACATCAACGCGCTCTGGGACCGGCACGTCGAAATCGATCGCTATGAGGCGATGATCCGGGAGACATTCGAGACGCTGCATCGCGATGGCGAACGCAACGGGCGGCTACTGGTACTGAACCTGCACCCGTTTCTGATCGGCCAGCCTTTCCGCATCGGCTGTCTCGATGCTGCGCTGGATTACATCGTAAAGCACGATGGCATGTGGGCGGCCACCGGCTCGGAGATCATCGAGTGGTATCGCAACCTGCGCGTTGGGATTCGCTAGAACCTGCCCGGCGCCGCGAAATTCTCGAATCGCGTGTGCTGCCCGAGGAACCTCGGCTTGGTGGTGGTCTGACGCGGCGAAAACGGCCTATCTGGTCTTTGCATGCGAATCGGGGTTTTGTCAGGGCATTTAGGGTGCCATGTCCCAATAACGGATTGATCGGATTTGAAGGATGACAAGGGTCGGCGCAGAATAGCGGTGTTCGACACGAATGGCACTTACTTAAGCTGTGGGCATCGGGAACTCCTGCCCTTCAAGGCCCTTGCGGGGAGAGGCGCGTTGGAGCGGGCGCAAGGGGTGCGATCGTGAAAGCGGGCCTGATCCGGCGTAGGGTGCGCTTGCGCACCATGCAGAAAAGAGGCCCGGAGCCATGCGACGCCATCACATTGGTGCGCAAGCGCACCCTACCCTATGCCGTTGAATCCACGATACCGAATCTTGCTGAGCTGCGATGCTTGGCTTAAGTAAGTGCCATTCGTGTTCGACACCGCTTTTCGGCGATCGACTTCAAGTTGAGCGTCTTGGGCCAATCATGAGCACCGAAGCACTTATCCTACTTGTTCTGGCCGTATGCGTAGCCTATTGGTACTCGCGTCGGCCAAAGGCCGACAAGCTGGCCCCTCCACTACCTCCCCCTCCGGCTTTTTCCCCGGTAACAGAGCCGGTCAAGTCCGAGCCGGATCGGTTCATGCTGGAAATACTTGCCGAAAGGGCGCGCACTGAAGCTGCCGTAAAGGCCGCCACTTCGCAGCACAAGCGCGAACTGGAAGAGCGCTTTGACAGTGACTTGAAGGTCAAAGAACGCTTGTCACAGTTTGCTCGCACAAACGAACTCGACAAGGCACTCATTGCGCTGTGGGAAGAGATCAAACACTACCCGGGATGGTCGCGCCGAGATGACTTCGAGAAGTGGAACAAGTTGCAACTGGCAGGCATAAACGGTTCGAGCGAGAAAGACACAAACTTGGTCGAGTTCGAGCACGAAGGCAAAGTCTTCAAGGTCTCGGTACGAACCTGGAGCGGTATGGAAAGCGAGTCTTACGCAGACTTCTCCTTCTTCGAAGCCGGTGAGGAAGTCTTTTCTATCAGCTGCTCAGCAAATTATGGAGATTACGAAACGATCTACCGTTGCATCAACGTCTCCTCGCTCAAGAAGCGCGGAAATTGGGCCAAAGTACTGCTCGCGCTGTACGGCCAAATACAAATCGCAAAAAACAAAGTGTCAGCGGAGTTCAAGTACTTTCATGCCGACGAAATCAAGTCCCGGTTCGAAGAATAGGGGTGTCATGCAGCATCCTCCGTGCGAAAAGACGCCCAACCCTTCCATCGAGAGGGCGTGCCCTGGCGAGCCGGGTCACGCATCTCATGTCACACGTTGGCTGCCTAACTGCGCATGAACGTTCTACCGTCACGTTGTTACCTCTGTGGAAAACCGCTGCTCCCACCGATCAGCAACGATCATGTACCGCCGAAACAGCTATATGCCGATGACGTACGGAAAACACACAGTCCCAACTTGCGCACCATCCCTGTCCATGCGGCCTGTAATCGGGCGTACCAACGTGACGAAGACTATTTCGTCAACACAATGGCCCCGTTTGCTCGGGGCTCGTACGCTGGGGATGCGCTGTTGAAGGAGGTATTCGCCAAATACGAGGCGGGCAATAAGCGCGGCCTTGTCCACAAAGTACTTCAAGAGTTCGAGCGCAAGCCGAGTGGCATCGTTCTTCCTCCGAACCTGATAGCAAAGCGCCTTGAAGGCGAACGAGTGCACAGGGTTGTGTGGAAGATCATTCGTGGCCTCTACTTCCACCACTTCAACGAGGTTCTTCCGGAGTGGGTGCCGAACGGCCTTGAAATAGTCCCACCTGATCGTCCGCCACCCAAGGAGTTTCTCATCGGCCTCCCCGACGATCCAATACACGGTCAGTATCCAGGCGTCTTCGATTACAAATTCGCCAAATTTCCGGAGGTCCATAACTTCAACTACTGGGCAATGCTCTTATGGGACCGCATCATTCTCATAGTGACGTTTCACGACCCCGCATGTTATTGCGAACACTGCACCCAACTGAGGGGGCAACATGCCACCACTCCAGCTTAGCTCGTCGAAAACGCCCAACCCTACAATCAACCGGCCCTGCGCAAGAAACCGCGCAGGCCGGTTATTTCCACGTTAGAGGTTACGCAAGGAGGGGGGGATATGTTGAGGTTATTTGGGCTGGTTCTGGCAGCACTGCTTACGGGTTGCGCCGCGATCAAAGGTGTGTCGAACTCGAACGCGTACAGCGACCTTCCAGCGGGAGGCACCTTCGCGATCCGATTGCTTAATGGCGATCCTGTCATAGGGCCAAAGATTGAACGCATGCTGCGTTATCAACTGGAGAAGCGTGGATATCGCTATAACGACACATCGCCAGACCTCCTCGTTGCGTACACCTTCGACGTTGTTGGCGCTGGCTCAGCGTCATCGGCCCACACATTCATTAATAGCGCGCCGCAAACAGCATATGTTTGGGGAAACACCGTGTCCGTTAGTCCCTCATACTCGACCGCTACAACGGTCGTGAACACGACGCGCCTATACGCCAAAACCATTGCTGTCCGCATTTCGCACGCCACAACTGGCCAAAAACTATGGGATGGTGTCGTATCTGAAACTGGATGGTGCAACCAGATCTTTGTGACCACGCCTCAAATCTTGAGCTTGATGTTCGAAGAGTTCCGCGCGAGCGTACAAACGTCCAAAAGATGATTACCGATGGAGATCCTGGCGCACAAGAAATCCGCAAGCTCTTTCCAGCCGACACAAATTGGGGCTGCACCAGAACGTGACTTCTAACATTGCGGTGGTGCGGACGGGCAGATGCATCACGCTACCTGCTAGCACCGTGCGCGCCCGCCGCACACCTTTACGTTATCTCAGAACCTGCCCGGCGCCGCGAAATTCTCGAACCGCGTATGCTGCCCGAGAAAAGTCAGCTTGATGGTGCCGATCGGGCCGTTGCGCTGCTTACCGATGATGATTTCCGCGGTGCCTTTGTCGGGTGACTCCGGGTTGTAGACTTCGTCGCGGTAGATGAACAGGATCAAATCTGCATCCTGTTCAATCGCCCCGGAGTTATGACTGACAATGCCGTCCGCCAGCCAGCTTGCCGGTCCCGGCACTGTCAGGTCGAACACCTCTTCAATCCCGTCGGGCCGTACCTCGACCACGCGATCCCAGAATATGTCGTCCTCTGCCCATAGCCGCAGACCGGAATCGTCAAGAAGGTCCGCATAGCTGCGCATGACCTCCCTGGAAGGAGAGAAGTTGAAGTGCGATGTCCCGCCGTATGACGTCCCGCGCATACTCGCCATCTTCCGCTGGGATACGCCACGCGCCTGCATGACCGCCTTAACGTCCTGGAAAGCCGCTTGAGGCAGAGTGTCGACGTTCGTATTCTGTTCAGTCTCTGCTAGCCACAGCTCGAGCTTGCGGGCAGGTTCACAGCGAGGGCCAAAGGCGCCGATTTCCGAGAGGAATTGCCGCTGCTGATCGGCTCCTGACACGTCCACCGTGAAAACCGGGCGATGGCCTTTAGAATCGTGAACCGCCCGAATCCGCCCGACAATTCCGAAGCGAAGCAGCAGAGCGTTTACGTCGCGGGCGAGACCTTCGCTGGCCGTGCTGAAGTAGACTCGCGATGAACCGGCGGCGCGGCGGTCACGGACATAGATGCTGCCGTCAGTTGCCCAAAGATGCCGCAGCAGCATCGCGACCTGGGTATTGCTCAGCCGGAATACCTCGTCCGGCAAGCGTTTATCATGCGACCTCTGCCCGTAAATTCCCAGGCGCCTGAGCCATAAATTCACGGCACGCGGGTGCCAGCGGTTGCCATTTCCCGAGATCACCAATTGATGCCAGTTACCGCGGCCCTCGTGCCGGTTGACGATCGCCCCTTGCCTGCGGGTTGCCTCCGCAACAACCCGGCTGTTTTCTTCCGAGGCAGTGGTGTATCGCAGCGGTTGATGCGTCAGATAACTGCCATCCCCGACGAGATGCCCGAGAAGCGTGAGATCACTTTCATCCCACGAGTGTGTGTTGCGCGGTTCCGGAACGCTACGAGCCGTCGCGAGGCGGTCTCCGACCCGGAGTTCCTCTACGCGAACCCAACCGTTCGATCCGTAAACGCGATGTTTGGCGGTCGCCCGCAGCACCTTGCCGCTCGCGAGCGTAAGCCGAAAGATCGGCTTGACGCCGACGGACCAGACCTTGTCACTGCGAGCGGAAACGATTTTCCGATCCTGCGACATGGCCCAAACCTCAGGTTCGGTTCCCACCAGCTCGTTCACCGGAACTCTTCGCCCGTCGGTAAGCATGACCAAGGTTTCGCCGACGACACATTCGCGCAGATCCGACATCACCGGACGTTTGTTCGGGCGCTGCTCGAGGCCGCGGTTCAATTGCGACAGCGCCATCACCGGCACGTTGAGTTCCTTGGCCACCGCCTTGAGTGATCGCGAAATTTCCGCCACCTCGGTCGCGCGGTTCTCGGTGCTGTTGCCGGTTTCCATCAGTTGCAGATAATCCACCACGATCAAGCCGAGACCGGGACCGCCCTGCTGGCGATGCAGGCGGCGCGCCCGGCCTCTTAATTCGGTCGGATTCAGCATGCCGCTTTCATCGACGAACACCGGCGCCTCACTCAGCCTGCCGACCGAGGCAGTGAGCTTTTGCCAGTCGTCGTCATTGAGCGAACCGGTGCGCATCTTGTGCTGGTCCAGCCGTCCCAGCGATCCGAGCATGCGCATCACCAGTTGCGTACCGCTCATCTCCATGCTGAATATCGCCGCCGGCATTTTCTCGACCAGGGCTACATGTTCCGCCACATTCAGCGCGAACGCGGTCTTGCCCATGCTAGGGCGGCCGGCGACCACGACCAGGTCTCCCGGCTGCAGGCCGGACGTCATGCGATCCAGATCGGTGAAGCCGGTGGGTATGCCGGTCACGTCACTCGGATTATCGCGCTTGTACAGCGTGTCGATACGCTCGACCACCTCGGTCAGCAGCGGCTGGATTTCCCGAAAACCCTGCTGTCCGC
>JACPTJ010000381.1 GCA_016192835.1 Betaproteobacteria bacterium | reverse complement strand
CTGCACCTGGCGCCACTGCTCGCCCCAGCGCTTCGAGTCGGGGCCGGTCGGGAACCAGCCGTCGAAATGCCGCGCCGCCCGCTCCAGCGCGGCGGGTGCCGAGCCGCCGCCCCAGATCGGCGGGCCGCCCGGTTGGTGCGGCGTCGGGCCGATCACGCCCTGCTCGACGTGCCAGCGGCCGTCCCAGTCCACCGGATTCCCCGTCCACAGCGCCTTGCAGAGCCGCATGCCTTCCATCAACGTGCCGACGCGCTTCTCGAACGGCACTCCGGCGGAGCGGAACTCGGCGCGGATGTTGGGAACGTCGCTGGCGATGCCGATGCCGAGGATAACCCGGCCCGCGCTGACCTGGTCGAGAGTGGCGACCTGATGGGCCAGCAGCACGGGGTTGCGAAGCGCCGGCAGCAGCACGGCCGTGCCGAGCTTCACTCGCTTGGTTCTTCCCGCGACACCGGCCAGCAGCGTGATCGGCTCGTGGCGTGGGCGGGCGAGCAGGGAATCGCCGACCCAGACAGAATCGTAGCCGAGCTGTTCCGCCCGCTCGGCAAGGCCCAGCAGCGGCTCGGCCTCGGGCCGGCCTTCCATGATCGACTCGCGGGTTGGCAGCAGGTATCCGATACGCAGGGTCATGGCACTCTCCTCATTTCGTTTTCTCCGACCGGGACTCGAACCTGTGACCTGCCGACTTAGCCCGACGTCGCGGTCCTCGGTCCGAGCGACCCATCCTTCTCCAGCAGAGCGAAAATCCCGCCGGCCTTGAGCAGATCGAGGAGTTTGGGCGGCAGTCCGGCCGCCGCCAGCGTGGTGCCGCGCGTCGCATTACGCACCGTCGCGGCGTCAAAATCGACTTCCGCGATGTCGCCCTCGCCGAACGCATCGAATACGTCGCGGCATTCGAGCGCAGGAAACGCGAAATTCACGCAGTTGCGGAAGAACAGCCCGTTGATCGAATGCGCAACGAGACAGCCCAGGCCGAGGTTTTTCAGCGACCGCGCCGCGGGGCGGCTCGAGCCCATGCCGAAATTCTTGCCGCCGATGATGATGTCGCCGGGCGCTACCTGATCGACCCAGTCCGGACGGTTCGCGCGGAACACCCAGCGCGCCTGCTCGTCCGGCGTCAGGTAGAACGCCTGCACCGGCAGGATCAGGTCGGTGTTGATGTTGTCGCCGAATTTCCAGATGCGTGCCGTAAATTTCATTCAGACCTCAATCTTGAACCGCAAAGGACGCAAAGGTCGCCAAGGAAAAACAAAATTGCAATGGAACAGACCCATACCCGCCGAACATTATTTCGCGACTGAAGTACCCTCGTGATCATACCTCGTCTCTCGTCTATCGCTTGTCGCTCTTCCTTCGCGTCCTTCGCGTCCTTTGCGTTGAAGCTTTTTGCTCAATGCAAAAACTCGCGCGGGTCGGTGATCACACCGGTGATCGCGGAGGCCGCGACCGTCGCGGGCGAGCCCATGTAGATTTTCGCGCTCGGGTCGCCCATGCGGCCCTTGAAGTTGCGCGTGGTCGCGGTAATGCAGGTTTCGTTCGGGCCGAGCAGCCCCAGGTGGCCGCCGCCGCAGGCGCCGCAGGTGGCGGGCGTCACCACCGCGCCGGCGTCGGCAAGCGTCGCGATCACGCCGAGTTTCAGCGCCTCGCGGTAGATCGTCTGCGAGCCCGGCGTCACGATGAAGCGCACCTTGGGCGACACGCGCCGGCCCGCGAGCACTTGTGCCGCGAGCGTCAGATCATCAAGCGTGCCGTTCGCGCACGAGCCGATGAACGCCTGGTCGACCGCAATTCCCGCCGCGGCGGCGACCGGGTGCGAGTTCCCGATTACGCTGTCGGGAAACGCGACCAGCGGTTCGAGCGCGCTCAAATTCACGCTGCGCACCGCCAGATATTTCGCGTCGCGGTCGGGATAGACCGGCTCGAACGGCGCCGGATTGCGCGCGCGCACCCATTCGATCATCGTATCGTCAGGCTCGAACGTCGCGAACTCGGCCGACAGCTCCGCCGACATCGTGGTCAGCGTCTTGCGCGCGTTGATGCTGAGGTGTTGCATCCCCGCACCGCCGTACTCGACGTTCTGCGTCGCATGGTCGCCGTGCTCGCCCGCGATCTGCAGGAACGCGTCCTTCGCCGTGACCGCGCGCGGCAGTCTGCCCTCCAGCTCGTAGCGCACCGTCTCGCCGACGCGAAACCACGTCTCGTTCTTGATCGCCGCGTAGACGATGTCCGGCTGCCCGACGCCGCGCGCGACGCAGTTGAAAACCCCGGCGCTGCACGTGTGCGAATCGCTGCACAGAAGCACGCTGCCCGGCAGCGCGTAGCCGTGATCGGCGACGAGCTGGTGCGAAATACCCTGCGAGTAGCCGACGTCGTGAAAGCGCCGGATGCCGAATTTCGCCACGAACCCGCGGCCGATTTTCTGCGCGACCGCGCTTGCCTGGGTTGCGGCGGGAACGCGATGATCGAACACAACGATGATCCGGTCAGGATCCTTCACCTTCAGGATCTCGCGCCAGCGGTTGGTCATGAAATTGTTGTCGAACAGGATCACGGTATCGACTTCGACCGTGACCAGGTCGCCCGGCCCGGCCTGCTTCAGCCCGCCTTTTTTTGCGAGAATTTTCTCCGCGATCGTCATTCCCATGAGCAGTTCCCAAAGGCCATTTTGGAACGGGTGAACGGGTGAGCAGGTGAACAAGTGATCCCCCTCACCCCTGCCCTCTCCCCCGGAGACGGGGGAGAGGGGGTCTTATTGATCCCCGTGGCAAGCCACGGGGAATTGCAATTG
>JACPTJ010000380.1 GCA_016192835.1 Betaproteobacteria bacterium | reverse complement strand
TAGGGCAGCGTTCTTGCGTGCAGTATGGAATTCATCGCGAAGCCGGCGGTCACGTAAGCCAACGTATGACCGTCAGGCACCGACTTCGCTACGACGTCAGCCGCGACAATTCCATCAGCGCCGGGTCTGTTCTCGACGATGACAGACTGGCCTATGGACTCGGACAACTTCTGCGCCACCAGCCGCGCCGGCACATCGGCCGCGCCTCCCGGCGCGAAACCGACAATGAAGCGCACCAGTCTGCTCGGATACTTGTCCCCCGGCGCACGCGCTGGCGCGCTCTGCTGCGCATAGGCATCGACGACGCACACGCACGCAAGCGTCCCCCCCACGACAATCCACTCTTTGAGATGCATCGGCTTGCTCCTTCTGGCGGCGGGCTATGCCCAATGGGCCTATTATACTAACCGAAGGAAAAGCAATCCCGGCGCAAACCGGCCAGGACCGCCCATTCGACAGGGCCCCGGAAATGACGATCCCCACCGAAGCGTGGCTGTCATTATTGTTGGTGAGGCTAGGCCCAGTAATCTCGGAACTTCTCGCATGGGTCAATTCGCCAAGCGAAGATTGACCAGGATGGCACCGCTCACCGTGAGCAGCGCTCCCGCTGGCACCCGCCAGGTAATGAATTCCACGCGCCGCAGGAAAAGGAGCGCGAAGACGACGGTGATGAGGGGGGAAGTCTGGATCAGAGCAAGCATTCGGTAGACTTCCCCTCTTTGAAGGGCGGCCGCAAAGAAGAACTGGCCGATAGCCCCGATGATCCCCACCAGCAGAAATGGTTTCCATGCCCTCTGGATGCCGTCGGCAATCTGGCCGCGCATGAAAGTGACGGTGTAGAGGACAGTGAGGATGAAGGCCGCGAGTAAACCGACGAACGCGCCCGCGAGGGTGTCCGGGAACGACGGGAGGGCCTTGCGCCAGAGCACCGCGCCCAAAGCAGCGAACCCGGCAGCGGCGATGGGCCAGAGGGCGTCGATTCGCCTCCACCGGCCCTCGGTCCTGCCCGACGAGACCAGCGCGATTCCCATTACGATGAACAACACGCCCCCCAGGTGGTACCATTCCGGCCTCTCTCCGAGAAGAATAATGGCCAGGAAAGTGGCGAAAAGCGGTGAGATACCCTTGATGGGGGCCGCCCGGGCGACCCCTATCTTTGCGATGCCGAACATGAAAAAGATGGAGAACAGCCCCGGATTGAAGACGCCAGCCACCGCCAGCCAAAGATAGTGGTCCCCATAAGGAGGGAAACGGACGCCCGAGAGCAATATTAAGGCGAGGAGGGTCAAGACCCCCACGAAGCGCGAGATCGTCGACCCGACGAAGGGGTTGGTATGCTGAAGGCCGGACCTCATCCCCATGTCCGCGCAGGCAAATGAGAACGCGGCACCCATGGCGAAGAGAACTGCGGCATCGAATATCAAGGCAGGCATGCGCTCTTGCGTCAGTGACGTTCAGCTAGAGTGAGTACGATGGGTCGACTGCGGGTGTTTGTCAACGGCATACAATCTCGGTTGATCATGGCAAATCCCCTGGCAGGAGGAACAGCCGACCTTCCGCGTAGCGAGGAGAATCACATGGCGGAATATATTCCCAGCCCCAGAGATTGGGTACGTGAGCAGGTTGAACTCTATGAGCGGAGTGGTGGTACCGAAGGCACCACGCTTCGTGACACCGGGTTGCCTGTGATCATCGTGACCCATATCGGCAACAAGACTAGCGCCGTCCGCAAGACCCCGCTGATGCGCGTAAAGGACGGCGCTAACTATGTCCTCGTGGGCTCGCAGGGTGGGGCACCAAGGCACCCGGTGTGGGTGTATAACCTACGCACCAACCCGATGGTCGAGATTCGCGACCGGACCGTGGTATATCCGATGCAAGCTCGTGAGGTCACCGACGCGGCCGAGCGAGCGCGGCTCTGGAAGATCGCGGTAGCGGCGTACCCGCCGTATGAGGAATACCAGACACGGACCACCCGGCAGATCCCGATCTTTGTGGCGGAGCCGGTACGCTAGAGCCAACTGAGAAAAAGGCACGCGAATGTCGCGAGTTGACGGCATGTCCCCGCTGCACCGATACTGGATGTCACAACTCGGCCGGCGGGTGCGAGCGCACGCCGTGACCCTCTGGAGAACGAGGAGCCCAGCATGACCGACCCTGTTCGCGTTCACCTGCGCGTCACTGGCACCACGCCGATGCCCGCGCTGATGGCGCTTCTCGAGAGCATCGAGGCCGCTGGCTTCGACGGAGCCGGCATCCTCGACAGCCAAATGCTCGCCCGCGATACCTTCGTCATTCTCGGCCAGGCCGCAGCCCGCACGAGGCGGCTTACCTTATTCCCGGCGGTCACGAACCCGTTCACGCGTCACGCTTCCGTACTCGCGAGCGCGATTCAGACCGTCGAGGAGATGGCGCCTGGCCGCGTCAAGTTCGTCATCGGCACCGGCTACACCTCGGCGAGCACAATCGGACGCCAGCCAGCGACGCTCGCCGAGATGCGCGCTTGCATTGGCGCGGTGAAGGCGCTGCTCGCCGGCCAGACCGTCGACTGGAACGGTACGCCAGGACGCCTTGCCTATGCGTCCGGCCGGCGCATCCCCGTGCTGATGGCAGCTTCGGGGCCGAAGGCGATCGAGGTCGCGTCCGAGGTCGCCGACGGCGTACTCCTCCTCGTGGGATTCAACCGCGCCCTTGTCGAATGGGCGCTCGATCACCTCGAGCGCGGCGCCCGGCGCGCCGGCCGGCGCGTTGAGGAGCTCGAAATCATTTGGGCAGTGCGGATGGGTACGGCCGCGACTACTTCCGAGGCGCGCCGGGCGGCGCGACCGACCGCTGTGCACTGGGGTATCCGCTGGGATGGTCAGTGGCTCGAGCGCGCCGGCATCCGCACGCCGAAGCTGCAGGTCCCGGATGCCGTGTGGAAGGTCTATCCCGATCTCTCCCACGCGCACGACTGGGAGGAGGCTATCGCGGCAACCTCCTTCGTGCCGGACGAGGTCGTCGCCGAGCTGTGCGACGCCCTTGGATTGGTTGGGACACCGGAGTACTGTGCGGAACGGATCGGTGAGATGGCGAAGCTCGGTGCGCGAAACCTCTACCTGATGCCGTTTGAGACCTTCGCCCTGCCCGAGTCCGAGATACGCGCATTCCGAGACGTGATCTTCCCGCAGCTTCGTGCGGCCGGTCTGCGCTGAGGCACGTTTATACGCGGCGAATCAATCAGCCTTGATGCCGTTTTCCCTGATGATCTTGCCCCATTTCGCCACGTCCTTCCTGTTCGCCTCGGCGAATTGCTGTGGCGTGCTGGCCACCGGGATGGCACCGACTCCCGCCAGCCTCGCGATGGATTCGGGCGATTTGATGATCTTGATCAGCTCGCCATGCAACTTGGCGATGATCGGCCGAGGCGTGCCTGCCGGCGCGAGCAGGCCGTAGGATGTGCTGGACTCGAAACCTGCGAACCCGGACTCATTGAGGGTCGGCACATCCGGGAATAACGGCAGGCGCGTCATCGCCGCCACCGTCAGCGGTCGCAGCTTGCCCGCGTTGATGTGCCCCAGGAACACGCCGGTATTGGCAAACAGCAGATCGGTTTCGCCGCCCAGCAT
>JACPTJ010000379.1 GCA_016192835.1 Betaproteobacteria bacterium | reverse complement strand
GCCCGACATCCGGGCGTAGTGCACAAAAGCCGCTCGCAATTGCAGCGGCTTTTTGTTGCCGGTTCCGCCGCGTCAGCGCCTGCGGGCAGTCGCCGCGATGTACACCGCAAGCACGCCGAGCAGGATGAACCACGCGAGCGACCACTCTGCGATCGAGAGGGTGAGGAACGTCCACCCCACTTCCGCGCATTCGCCCGAGCCGCGGAAAACTTTCTCGAGCGCCTGCGCGAGCGGAAACTTGTTGAGCATGTATTCCAGCCCCGGGCCGCATTCCGGCACCTGGTCTTTCGGCAAATGCTGCAGCCACACGTGGCGCGTCGCGATGCCCGCGCCGATCGCGGCGATGATGACGAGCAACGTGCTGTAGATTATTGCACCCGTCCGGCGCGGACCATGAATGGCCCCGGCCAGAAAAACGACCATCATTGCGATAAATGCGATGCGCTGCAGGATGCACAACGGGCACGGATTCTGATATTCGTAATACTGCAGATAAAGCGCGAACGCGAACAGCGCTCCGCAAATGAGCAGCCCTGCGAGGTAGCCGAGGCGGGGGGTCAACTTGGATAGCATGTGGAAATCGGCGCTGCGCCGGAGTATAAACTCATGGCATTCTAGCAAATATCCGGGTTAAGCCGCGGGGCCGGGCGGCCAGAACGTCAATAAGGTCTCAACCGCGGTGCAGCTGAGCTTCAATGTGCTGGCTTCACCGTCGCTGCCGTGGGACGTGCGGGAGCGCCTGATCAAGCTCGCCGGCAAGCGTATCAATTCGGCCGGAGAGCTCATGATCACCGCCCAGCGCTACCGCACCCAGGCGCAGAACCGTGCCGATGCGCGCGAGAAGCTCATCGCGCTGATCCGCGCTGCTACCCATAGGCCCAAGCCGCGCAGGAAAACCAAGCCGAGCGCGGCTGCCAAACGGCGCCGCCTCGAAACCAAGCGCCGCAAGGGGGAAACCAAGCGCGCCCGCAGCGGCAAGCTCGATTTCACGTGATAAAAAAACAACGGGACTCGGGGAATAGACCACAATCGGAGAGTGTTATAGCATCCGACCTGCGGCGGAGACTGCTGCACGTTACACGCGTGTCAACCCTAAATGAGGAGTAGCAAATGAACAAAAGGATTTTTTCGATCGGTCTTGCCGTGATGCTGGGTGCGGGTTACTCACTCACCGCGTTCTCGCAAGTGAAGCCCGAAACATTGGTCAAACAGCGCCAGGCGGCAATGGTCCTGCAGGGCAAGTACTGGGGTCCTCTGGGTGGCATGGCCCAGGGCAAGGTTCCTTATGACGCGGCCGTGGTCGCGCGCAATGCGGGTTTTCTCGAAACCCTGAGCAAGATGCCCTGGGACGGCTTCGTTCCCAGCACCAAAGATGTGAAAAGCGCGGCGCTGCTGGCAGTCATTACGGATGCCGCCAAATTCAAGGAAGCCCAGGACCGGCTGCAGAGCGAAGTCTCCAAGCTCGTTGCCGTGAGCAAGGGCGGCGACGAGGCGGCCGTGAAAGCGCAACTCGTCGCGACCGGAAAGACTTGCGGCGGCTGCCACGAGAATTTCCGCGAGAAGAAGTAACGGGCCACGTTTCCCCAAAAACCCCGCTGATGCGGGGTTTTTGGTTTCTCCTGGACGCTGAAATCGTGTTGACGCGGATACCATCGACGCTGCTGGCAGGCGTGCTTGTCCTGCTGCTCGGAGCAGCGATCGGCAACGCTTCCGCACAAGGCGATGCGAAGCGCGGACAATATATCGCGCAGGCTGGAGGCTGTCTCGCTTGCCATACGGAAGACAAAAAAGACGCGACGCCCTTCGCGGGCGGCCGCGCGCTCAAGACGCCTTTCGGAACTTTCTACGGGCCAAACATCACACCGGATCCGCAGGCGGGAATCGGGCGCTGGACCGAGGCTGATTTCATTCACGCCATGCGCCACGGTGAACGGCCTGACGGCGCCAATTACTTCCCCGCGTTCACGTACCCGTCATTTACGAAAACTTTCGACAGCGATTTGCGCGACCTCTGGGCCTACCTGCGCACGCTTGCGCCGAGCAGCCGGGCCAATCAACCGCACGATTTGCGTTTTCGGTTTGGCTGGCGCTTACTCGTCACACCGTGGAAGTGGTTGTTCTTCACCCCAGGCCCCTTCGCGAGCAATTCACAGCTCTCCCCGCAGATCAATCGCGGCGCTTACCTGGTCCAGGCCCTCGGCCATTGCAGCGAGTGCCACACGCCGCGCAACTTCCTCGGCGGCCCGAAGCGGGACCGCTTCCTCGCCGGGGGTAAGGGACCCGACGGCAAACGCACACCCAATCTGACGCCGGCGCGGCTCAAGAAGTGGGACGATCGGGAGCTGAAGGATTTCCTGCAGACCGGCCTCACTCCGGACGGCGACGTCGTCGCCGAAATCATGGGCGAGGTGATCCACAACACCACCAGCCGGCTCACGGCCGAAGACCTCGCGGCATTGATAGCGTACCTGCGCTCGCTTCCACCGCTGCCTGAAGAACCTCGTTGACTTATCGCCAGCAGTGCGAAGGGTGGATGGAGCGAAGCGCAATCCACCAATTCGAATTGCGGTGGATTCCGGCGGGAACAGCTCCGCCTCCATCCACCCTACGGTCTGACCGCTTCAGTCGAGGGACAGCAGCACCGGCTGATGATCGGATGCGTCGGTATCGCTGTTGACGCGTGCTTCACGCACCCGGCGTGCCAAATCCCCGGTCACGAAAATGAAATCGCAGGTGAACGGTTCTGGCCATTGCTCGCGGTCGAATACGCCCAGGGTGGGGACGTGCGGTGCGCCCGGATGCCTGATCTCCCAGCTGTCCACATAGCGCGGCGTGGCATCGGCGAACGGCGCCTGCAGGCGCGCGTAAAGCGGATCGTCGGGCCTGAAATTGAAATCCGCGGTCAGTATTCCCGATGCCGGCCGCGCCGCATTCTCAAATGGCCCGCCCTCCTTGCGCGAATGACTGACGTCCTGCGCATGCGCTGCGGCTTCCGCTTGCAGTTCGCGCAACCGCTCGACTTGCGCCGCGCGCTGCCTCGCAGAATAGTACTCAAGATGCGTCGTGGTCACCCGCAGCGGACCCCACGGCGCTTGCAGCACGACTTCGACGGCAACGCGCTGCATCGACGGCACCTCAGGATCGGCCGGCCACGGCAGCAGGTGACGAAACGCCTGCAGCACCGGCAGCCGCGTCAGGATCATGTTGCCGAATTGGCTGCGCGCGCCAGACCCGCGGACGTTCGCTGCGCGCACATCGGTGCCGATGCCTTCGATCGCGGCGTAGCCCGGCAGCAATTCCGCCAGCAAGCGGAACTGGTCCTCGCCCTGCGATCCCGGCAAATCCGGCAAATTGCGCGCCACTTCCTGCAGGCACAGCACGTCGAAATCCGCCGTCGCGCGCGCGGTGTCGACGATGCGGCGCAGATCGACGCTGCCGTCGCAGCCGCGTCCCCATTGGATGTTCCAGGTGATCAGGTTGAACTGCGCCATCGCGATTCGATCGTCAGCCGCGTGTTACCGGCGAGATAAACGTCGCCGGGGACTATTTCGCCTTGCCAAGAGTGAAGTGGAAGCAGGCGCCTTCGCCAACTTTGCTCTCGGCCCATACTTTCCCGCCGTGCCTCTCTATGATGCGCTTGACGATGACCAAGCCCACCCCGGTGCCAGGAAACTCGGATTCGCGGTGCAGCCGCCGAAACAATTTGAACATATTGCCGGCGTACCTCTTATCAAAGCCCGCCCCATTGTCGCGCACAAAATAGATTGTCTCGCCCTCGGACGATGTGGCTCCGATTTCAATCCGCGGCTTGTCCTTCTTGGCTGAGTACTTCAGGGCGTTGCCCATCAGGTTGGCGAGCACCTGGCGCAGCATCGCCCGGTCCCCGTTCACCGCGGGCAGCGGGCCGATCTCCACTTCCGCCGCAGGATTGATATCCCGCAGTTCTTCCGCGATCCCTTTCGCAAGGCTATGGAGATCCACATTTGTGCCCTTCAGCGTTGCGCGGGTGACCCGTGAGAACTCCAGCATATCGTTGATAAGCTGATCCATCCTGGTGGCATTGGACACGACGCGTCCGAGCAAGTCCTGGCCGGCCGGGCTCAAGGCCATCATTTCATTCGCACTCAGGATCGACGCAAAGCCATTGATGGCCCGCAGCGGTGCGCGCAGGTCGTGGGACACCGAGTAGGTGAAGGCCTCCAGCTCGCGATTCGCCGTCTCGAGATCGGCAGTCCTCTCGGCAACGCGGCGCACAAGCTCCGCTTCGCTTTTCGCCAAATCCTCGAACGCATCGCTCGCGCGCAGCATATAGCGCAGGCGATGCCCGAGTACCGGCCATGCAACTGGCTTGGTAATGAAGTCTGTGGCGCCGACTTCATAAGCGCGGTTAATCGATTCGATGTCGTTCAGTATCGTCAGCATCAGGATCGGCACCCGGTTGCCGCCGGGCTGCCGGCGCAGCGCCGAGCAGACGGCAAAGCCATCCATGCCAGGCATGCGAACGTCGAGCAGAACGATGTCGGGCTGGACGCTGGCGAAAGCTTGCAGCCCCTTGATACCATCATCGGCCTCCTCCACCTCGAACCCATCGCGTTCCAGCACGATACGCAGAATTGCGCGCTGCGTCCGCTCATCTTCGATCAAAAGCACAAGACGCTTTTTCGACGCGACATCGCCAACTGCATTTGGTGTATTGATTCTTGCCAATGCGTTCATGATTAACGCTCCGCAATTATCGCCGGCTCATGCCGATACGGCCGGTTCCCTCACCAGGTAATAGTTTGCCGCCTTGCATTGCAACCCCGCCAAGCGTGTGGTAGGGTCAAATTGCCAGTCCATCCATTTCAGGCAAATTATGACACAGTTGCGGGTAGTTCTTGTTAAACCGAGCAAATATGCCGTCGATGGCTCGGTAGAGCGTTTCAAGAAAGGCTTCCTGCCCAACGCCACTTTGTATCACATCGCCAGTCTGACGCCCGCGCGTATCGGCGATGTGCCGGTCACCGTTCACACGGTGGATGAGTACGTGTGGACGGATCTCGACTACCTTCGTTGGCTGCACCACGATCCCGATGCGATCACTCTGGTGGCGCTGGTCGGCGTTCAGTCCCATCAATTTCACCGGGCGCTCGATCTGGCCGCCTACGCCCGCCATCACGGGGTGCGTCATTGCGTGATCGGCGGACCGCACGCCATGACCTGCGATACCTCTTTGCTCCAAGGCCGTGGCGTGAGTTTCGCGCTGGCCGAAGCGGAACTGATCTGGCAACAGATTCTGGATGATGCCCTGGCGGGTGAATTGCAGCCCTTGTATGGCCGTAACCAGCGCTGGGCGGAGAAACTTCCAGGCACCGTGATCAATCCTCCGAGCACGGCAGAATTGGCACGTTACACCGCACCCATGCTCGGCCTCTATCCCGTGCGGGGCTGCCCGTATCAGTGCAATTTCTGCTCCGTGATCAAAATCTCGGGCCGTCAGGTGCGCAGTCCGGATATCGAGAGCACGCTCGAGAGCCTGCGGCGGGCAAAACGCGGCGGCGTCGAAACGATCATATTCGTATCGGACAACTTCAACAAGTTCCCGAGCGTTCGGGAACTGCTGCGGGCGATGATAGACGAGCGATTCGGGCTCCCATTCTTTTGCCAGTGCGATACCCAGATTGCAAGAGATCCGGAACTGGTAGAGTTGCTGGGCCGCGCCGGCTGTTGCGAAATGTACGTGGGCGCCGAGTCCTTCAATCGAAAAACGCTGAAGGCGGCGGGAAAGCATCACAACCATCCCGAACAATATGTTGAGATTATCCGCCTCTGCCGGCAGGCTACGATCCGGCCCCACTTCGGAAATATCATCGGGTTTCCCAATGACGACGAGGAGGAGATTCGGCATCATCTGGACGTACTAAAGGAATTGCGCCCCACAGTGGCGTCTTTTTTTATCCTGACCCCCATCCCAGGCACCGAGCAATATGACGACTTCCGCAAGGCCGGGTTGATCACGGAACGGAACCTGGATCGTTTCGATGCCACCTGCCCGACCTGGTCACATCCCATTTTGTCGGCCAAGCGACTCGAGGATTTGCTTTACCAATGCTATGTCAGCTATTACGGCTTTCTGCTCAAGAGCGGGGGGTTGTCGATCAAGGAGCAGCAGCAAGCCATTTACCACCGTTACACAGCGGCACAACGGACGCATCCGATGGCCGGCGGAGTTGACCGGTTGCGGTTGGACACCGCAGCGGACTATGCAGCTCTGCGCCGCGCGGTCTACGACATCGATCTTGTGCCGTTGCCGGACAGCCTCTCGCTGTCGGGCAGGGACGAGGCCCTGAACCGCCGGATTGACTGGCGGGTGCAACGCCCCGTGGAACACGCGACCTCGTAACGGCCACGCACCGCAACTGATCAGTCATTCTTTGCAGCAACCTTAACCTGTTCTGGCTGGAGATTTATGATTAACGACGTGCAACAACGCGTGCTTAAAGCGATCGCCGAAGTTCTGGAGCGAAAAGAAGAGGAGATTCGGCTGGATGCTTCCCTGCGTGACGATCTTGATTTCGACTCGCTGAAGCAGATGACGCTTTTCATCTTATTGGAGGACGAGTTTCAGCGCACCATGCCGCCTGAAGACTTAATGGGAATCGCCACCGTCAAAGACATCATCGAATTCATAGACAGGAAGCTGCAAGAACCTGCTCCGACATGAACCGGCGGGTTGTAATCACCGGGGCCGGCGTCGTCAGCTCCATCGGCATCGGTGTGGATGAGTTCTGGCGCCATTGCCTTCAGGCCAAGTCGACGGTCGCGCCCATCCCGGCAAACTGGGAACGCTACGCCGCTTTGCATTCCCGGCTCTGGTCGCCGCTACCCGATATCGATCCCGAATACCTGGGCGTCGCGCGGACGGAACGGCTGCAACTCGACCCAGGAAGCGTGCTTGCGCACGGTGCCGCACGCGAGGCATTCGAACGCGCCGGGCTCAACATCGTCCCGGATGCGGCAAGTTCGCGTGTGTTCAGCCTGGCCGGCGTGGACGCGGCACGGATCGGGGTTTATCTCGGCACCGGCATCGGCGGCGCCTACAGTTTTCTCCACAATCATACGCACCATCTGTATCAACGCGCGCGTGCAACGCTCAAGGACTATGCAGAGACCCGCGCGAGCGCGCAAGACCGGGAGACGCTGGACGGCGTGCTCGCGCTGATGGCGCATGGGCCACGCTACCATCCCTTCGTGGTGTCCATGCTGATGCCGAACGCCAGTTCCGCGGCGGTGGCAATCAAGTTCTCGATCACCGGCCCGAACGTGACCTATTGCGTCGCGTGTGCCTCAGGCACGGTCGCCGTCGGCAACGCCTATCGCGCGGTGCGCGATGGCAGTGTTGACGTTGCCGTCAGCGGCGGCTGCGAATACCTGAACGACGAACACGGCCATATTTTTCGCGGTTTCGACGTCGCCGGCACACTGCTCAGGGACTGCGCGGACCCGGACGCGGCGAACCGCCCTTTCGACGAAAAACGCTCGGGCTTTCTGTTCAGCCAGGGCGGAGCGGCGGTGCTCGTTCTCGAGGAACTCGAGCATGCTCAACGCCGGGGCGCGACAATCATGGCGGAGCTGACCGGTTTCGCCGAGACCTTTGACGCCCACTCCATGATGAGCCTTGCCCCCGGTGGCGGGCAGATCGAACGCATGCTGCGCGCGGCGCTGGCCGACGCCGGCGTTGGCGCGCATGAGGTTGATTACATTAACGCCCACGGCACGGGAACGAAGAACAACGACGAGACCGAGGCCGAGATTATCGACCGCGTGTTCGGGAAATCGGTGCGGGTCAATTCGACCAAATCGCTGTTGGGTCACACGATCGGCGCCAGCGGCGCCATCGAAATCCTGGTCACGGCCCTGTCCCTGCGCGACCAAACGACACACATTTGCAGGAATCTCGACGCGCCGCTGCGCGACCTTAACTTCGTGCGCGCCGTCGAGCAGTCCGATCTGCGTGTGGGGTTATCGCAGTCCTTCGCCTTCGGCGGGCATAACGCGGCCGTGGTGTTACGGCGATTCAGTTAAAAGGGCGGGGCTATTACCGGGTTTTGACAAAGGCACAACCCGGGCGTAACCTGATCATCCATATAAAACAGGCAGATACAAAACCACGGCGCGGCGCCCCGCGCCTATGCCTTGCGGCGCGCGCCTCAAGTAACCCCATCCGGCGCCGCTAATATCAGGAGGCTCCCGTGAGCAGCTTGCCACGTCCCGTATCGCTGGTGCACTCAATAAAGAGTTCACCCGCCAGGAAAAACACGGTAATGATCGTGGACGATCAATCCACGGGACGCGTAATCCTGGCCGAGATCGTGCGCGGTATGGATAAATTCGTCGACGCGGTCACGTTCGAGGATCCGGAGGCCGCGCTCGACTACGCCCGGACGCACAACGTGGACATGGTGATCACCGACTACCTGATGCCGAAGATGAATGGCATCGATCTGGTGCGCGAGCTGCGTAAGGTGTTCCATGACGACACCATCCCGATCGTCGTGATCACCGTCGATAAGCAACCGGAAGTGCGGTATCAGGCGCTCAACAGCGGCGCGATCGACTTTCTGACGCGCCCGATCGACCGTATCGAATACCGGCAGCGCTTCATGAACCTGCTGGCGCTGCGCCGCCACGAAATCGAGAACGCGAACCGCCGCAAGTGGCTCGAGGAAAAAGTGCGCGCCGCAACGCAGGAATTGCGCCGGCGCGAAGTGGATACCCTGTTCCGCCTTGCCCGGTCGGCCGAATCGCGCGACAAGGTCACCGGGTTCCACCTGCCGCGCATGGCCCGCTATTCCGCGTTGATCGCTAAAGGCCACGGCTTGTCCGCGGCGCAGCAGGAAGCGATCGAACTGGCCGCGCCCATGCACGACCTCGGAAAAATCGGCATTCCGGACCGCATCCTGCAGTCGAGCGGCAGGTTGTCTCCGCAGGACATGGAAGTGATGAAAACCCACGCGGTGCTCGGTTACGAGTTGCTGAAGGACAGCACATCGGAATTCCTGCAGATGGGCGCGGTGATCGCGCTCGGGCACCATGAGAAGTACGACGGCAGTGGGTATCCAAACGGACTCAAAGGAGAGGCCATACCGCTCGAGTCACGCATCGTGGCGCTGGCCGACGTCTATGATGCGCTCACCTCAATCCGGCCCTACAAACAGGCGTGGCAACCCGACCAGGCTTTCGCCTGGATGCGCGAACAATCCGGCCGTCATTTCGATCCGGAGCTGCTTGAAGTGCTACTTCGGTCGCGCGCGGAAATTCTCGCTATAGCCGCCCGATACGCGGATAACGTCGTCAAGTTGACCGCGGTAACGCCCTGAGGATAGCTGCCGGTGACTCCCATAACCTGGATCAGAACGCGGCTGGCCGGCCGCACCGACACCGAGCACGAGCAGGCGATGCTGCGAGTGCTGATGGGAATCGGCCTTCTCCTTTATCTGCTGCCGGACGCAACCAAGCACTCAACCGATTGGGTTTACGCCTCCGGGACTTACCTGGTGGTGATGGCGGCGTATATGCTAGCAGCGTTCGCGGTCCTCGCCGGTATTCTCGCCTGGCCCGGGGCGTCTCCTGCGCGACGTGTGATTGCGAATGTGCTCGACGTCGCCGGCGTTACCTTCATGATGGTCTTCGGGGAAGAGTATACAGCGCCGTTATACGGCGTCTACCTGTGGATCACGTTCGGCACCGGCTTTCGCTTCGGTAGCCGGTATTTAGTAAGCTCACTGGTACTGTCTGCCGTGGGCTTCTCGATCGTTCTGAGCGTCAGCAATTATTGGGCAGATAACCGCTTGCTTGGCATCGGCCTTTTGGGCGGGATGGTGGCGTTGTCGCTTTACGTTTTGATGCTGATCAAACGCCTGTACGAAGCGATCGAGCGCGCTGAAGCGGCAAACCTGGCAAAACGCAAGTTCATCTCGTCGGTGTCGCATGAGCTGCGCACGCCGCTCAACGCGATCATCGGCATGAACGATTTGCTGTGCAACACGACACTCAATGCCGAGCAATCCGAGATGGCAGGCACCATGCACGGCGCATCGCGCATCATGCTCTCGCTGATCGAGGACGTGCTCGATTTCTCCAAGATCGAGGCCGGCAAAATCACTATCGAGTCCACCGACTTCGATCTGCATGCGTTGCTCCACAGCACGCTCGCTATCTTCTCGCGGCAGGCGGCGCAGAAAGGATTGAAGCTGGGAGTCTTCGTGATGCCGGATGTCACGCATGCCGTGAGAGGCGACGCCCACCACCTGCGGCAGGTACTCGTCAATCTCATCGGCAACGCCGTCAAGTTTACCGAGCAGGGTGAAGTCCGGTTGGCCGTATCCGCGCTCACCGAGAGTCAGCAGTCGGCGCGGCTACGATTCGCGGTGCGCGATACCGGTATCGGAATTCCGCAGGCGGAGCACCAACGGATCTTCGAATCATTCACGCAGGCTGATTCGCCCGGCGACCGCAAGCATCGCGGCACCGGGCTCGGGACCACGATCTCGAAGCAACTGGTGGACCTCATGGGCGGCTCGATCGGGTTGGAAAGCGCACCCGGCGCAGGCAGCACGTTCTGGTTCGATCTGCCGTTCACGAAGCAGGACGTGGCCGCCGTGGAGAGCCGGGCGCGCTTCAAGGAAACCCGCGCCCTGCTGGTGGGTTTCCCGGAGGAAGCCCAGCAGGCGCTAGCGGCCGACCTGCGTCAGTGGGAAATGGAAACCAGCAGTGCGGAAAGCCTCGCCATCGCCACGGCGCGGCTGAGCGAAGCCGCGGCACTGGGACGCCCATACCGCGTTGCGCTCGTATACGCTGACAACGCGAGCGCCAATATCGGCGACGCAGCGACACGATTGCGCGCCCACGACAGCGGATCGCTTGCGCTCATTCTGTGCGCACCGCGTAATGCCGCCGCGCTGTGGAGCTCGCGCATGCCGGCGGAATTCGCCTCCGTCATCGGGTTGCCGCCGGAAAAGCGCCTGCTCTACAACGCGCTGCACTCGGTATTGGCCGGCGCAGAAACCGCGGCGGGCGCAATCTCGCTCGCCGACTACTATCAGCGCAAGGAGCCGACCCGGTCCTACCGCGTCCTGGCGGCCGACGACGACGCGATCAACCGCACGGTGCTCGCAAAGCAGCTGGAAATGGCCGGGCACACCGCGAAACTGGTTGCCGACGGCGAGCAGGCGCTGGATGCATTGGGTGAAGCCGATTACGATGTGGTGATCCTCGACTCGCACATGCCGGTGATGACCGGGCTCGAGGCGACGCGCCTGATCCGCGTGATGCAGGCCGGCCGCGCCGGCGTGCCTATCATCCTGTTCTCGGCGGACTCGACTCCCGAAACGATCCAGGAGGCCACTGACGCCGGAGTCGACGTCTTCCTGCCCAAGCCGGTTGAGGCGAGCAGGTTGTATGCGACCATCGAGCAGCTTGCCGAAAAACGCTCCAGGGAAAAAGCCAGGGTGGTGCAGGCAATCGCACCATCACAACTGGCGCACGCGCCGCTGCTTAATACCAAGACGCTGCGCGATCTGGAGCAGATGAGCCAGGATCCGCAGTTCGTAGACCAGCTTGTACAAATGTTCGGCGAGGACAGCTCGCAACTCCTGATGAAGATCGAGGAAACGCTCTCGCGTCATCGCCATGAAGAATTCAAGACGCATGTCCACGCGCTCAAAGGCTCGGCGCTCAACCTCGGCGCGGAGCGCCTGTTCGCGCACTGCACCAGGATCGGAGCGCTTAACTATCGCGCGCTCAGTGCGTCTGCCGGCTCCGTGGCGGCTGAAACTCGCACGATCGTCACGCAAACGCAAGCAGCGCTTGCCGATTACGTGAAAAACCACAGCGTGGCGAGTTCGTAAGCCCCCTATCGCGCCTGAGTTGCCTGCATCTCGCCGGTGGCCGCGACACCTTGTTTCAAGCAGCTTTGCGATTGCACGATCCGCGTCATCATGCGAAGATCTTTCTCGTCCAGCCTGAGCGCCGCGTCAACCCAGAGGATCGTGATCTTCATCAATTCATCGCGCGTGATCGGGAATACGGCCTGCCGCGCCTGGTAGGTGGCCGCCACGCCGTTCCTGCGCTTATGCACCTTGTTCACGTAATCGTAGACCGCCATCTCGCCGCGACCCTCCGGCACCACTATGTCGACGAGACCCATTTCATGAAGCTTCGCCGCCGGATAAAGATTGCCCGACAGTATCATCTCCTCCGCCAGACGCGGACCGACGCGCCGCGCGAGCAGACTGTAGGCTCCCATGCCCGGGAACAGGTTGAAAAGAATCTCGGGCAGCCCCATTTTCGCCTGTTCTTCGGCGATGATCACGTTGTTTGCCAGCGCACCCTCGAACCCGCCGCCCAGCGCATCGCCCTGCACCAGAGCGATCGTAATCAGGTTGGGAACCCGATAGTTCTGGATGCGCGGATACAGGTTATCAACGCAAAGCGTGGCGTAGTTCATCAACGCGTCACGGTCCCGGCGCTCGATGCATTGCATGAAATACGCGAGATCGCCGCCCAGGTTATAGACCCCTTTCATGCGCGAACCCGTAACGTAGTAATTGACCGGACGGAGCGCGCCTTCGAAAAAAACGCGTCCGCCATTGTTCTTGAACAGGCGGTCGTGCGTGCGGACATCCTCGAGCAGCCTCGGGGTAACATTCGGCCCTGACTGCGGTTTGATAAATCCCCACAGGATCGCGTAGTCCGGATCGTACTCCGTCTCGTAATCCGTGAGGTTCAGGCTGTGTTGCACTGCAAGATGCTGGATGGTTGCGGACTGCATTATGTCCCCCTCAAGAAATGAACAGACGTCAGAGACAGGGCGCGCAATCCGGCGGTAGTGCGCTTTGAATCACGCGACAAGACTGTCGCGAGCAGTCTAGCGCAGCGCCCAGTCCAAAGCAAAAAATGTGACAAATGTCACGCTTTCCGGCGGGACGCCGGCGGCCACCCAACCCACAGGGGCGTTTTACCCGGCTCAATGACGCGGCTATCTCACCCGCCCCAACCGCTCCATCCACAGCAGTCCGATGACCGCCTTGACGTCGGTGATGCGGCCGCTTGCCACCCATTCCAGCGCCTCGCCGAGCGCCAGCGGCACAACCTCCAAAAACTCGCCGTCATCGTGCGCGTGTCCAACGTGGGTCAGGTCACGCGCCAGGAAAAGTTCGATCCGTTCGTCGGCATAGCCTATGCACGGATGCAGCGTCGTCAGATGCTGCCAGCTCGCCGCCGTGTAACCGCACTCCTCGATCAGCTCACGCTTCGCGGTTGCCAGCGGTTCCTCGCCCGGCTCGATTTTGCCGGCGGGGAGTTCATAAAAATGCCGCTGCAGCGGGTAACGGTACTGCCGCTCCAGCAGCACCGTCCGCGCATCGAGCATCGGAATCATGACCACCGCTCCCGGATGCTGAATCCACTCGCGGCGCGCGGTCTTGCCGTCCGGCAGCAGCACGGTGTCCTCGCGCACCGTGAGCATCTGACCCTCGTAGACGAGCCGGGTGGTCAGCGGCTTTTCGGTGAAATCGGGATGGGGATTTTCGGACACTACTGCAGCGACAGCGCTATTGAGTACTCGCACAGCGTCATCAGCGGGCCGGGCAGGACGCCGAAGAGCAGGATTGCGATACCGTTCGCGCTCAGCACCCAGCGCATGCCGGCACCGGGCGCGATCGGCGCTGCGTCGAGCGGCGCATCAAAATACATGAGCTTGACGATGCGCAGGTAATAGAACGCGCCGATCAGCGAAAACAGCACGGCGATCACCGCCAGCCACAAGAAGCCGGCATCGATCACCGCCCACAATACCGACAACTTGGCGTAAAAGCCGACCACCGGCGGCACGCCCGCCATCGAGAGCATCAACAGCAGCATGATGAATGCGTACCAGGGGCTGCGCTGGTTGAGCCCCTTGAAGTCGTCGATGTTTTCGGCCTCGAAACCGGCTCGCGACAGCAGCAGAATCATGCCGAACGTGCCGAGATTCATCAGGACGTAGACGGCGACGTAGAACATCGCCGAAGCGTAGCCTTCGCTGCTGCCGCTCAACACGCCGAGCAGCAGGAAGCCCATGTGCGAGATGGTTGAATACGCGAGCATGCGCTTCAGGTTGGTCTGCGCGATGGCGGTCACGTTGCCGATCGCGAGCGACGCGACCGCCATGATGATCAGCATCCACTGCCACTGCTCGACCAGGTGATCGGCGCCGAGACCCGACACCAGGATGCGCATCACGAACGCGAACGCGGCGAGCTTGGGCGCGGAGCCGATCAGCAGCGTCACCGCGGTCGGTGCGCCCTGATAAACGTCGGGCACCCACATGTGAAAGGGCACCGCACCGAGCTTGAAGCCAAGGCCGGCGACGATGAATACCAGCGCGAACACCAGCAGCGTGTTGTCCGCCACGCCGCCGTCGATCACCCCGGCCATCCGGGTGAGCTCGAGACTGCCGGTCGCGCCGTACAGCATCGACATGCCGTAGAGCAGCATGCCGGAGGCCAGCGCGCCCAGCACGAAATACTTCATCGCCGCCTCGGTCGCGACCGCCGAGTCGCGCTGCAGCGCAACCATCGCGTAGAGCGACAGGCTCAGCAACTCGAGCCCGAGGTACAGCGTCAGCAGATGGTTGGCGGAGGCCATCACCATCATGCCGAGCATCGCGGTGAGCGTCAGCACGAAAAACTCGCCGCGGAACATGCCGCGCGCCCGGATGTAGGTCTGCGAATACACCAGCATCATCGCGACCGCGATGTAGATGCCGAGCTTGAGCACGTTCGCCATCAGGTCGGCGACAAACATGCCGCTGAAGGTGTAGGGTTCGCCGGCGGAACCGGAATAACCCGTGAGCAGGAAGCAGCCGCCGAGCGTTGCAAGTGTCAGCGCGTAAGTGATGCCGCGCTGCTCGTCGCTCAGAAACAGGTCGAGGAGCAGGATCACGCACACCATGCAGAGCAGGAATACCTCGGCATAAGCGGGCGCCAGCGGCGTGATGTATTGCATGACTACATTCCGATCAGAAGTTTGCGGCCCGGCGCGGCCAGCCTGAGTATCTCGTTCACCGATTCGTGCAGCACCTCGCCGAGCGGCGCGGGATACAGCCCCATGCCGAGCACCAGCAGCGCGAGCACGCCCAGCACGAACATCTCGCGCTTGTTGATGTCGGCAAGCTCTTCAATGTGCGGATTGGCCACCGCGCCGAAGATGACGCGCTTGTACATCCACAACGTATAGGCGGCGCCGAAGATGAGCGTCGAACCGGCGAGCGCGGCGTACCAGAAACTGACCTTCATCGACGCCAGGATCACCAGCCATTCGCCGACGAAACCGCTGGTGCCGGGCAGCCCCGAGTTGGCCATCGCAAACAGCATGAACAGCGCCGCGAATACCGGCATTTTGTTGACCACCCCGCCGTAATCCGCGATCTGGCGCGAATGCACGCGCTCGTACATCACCCCGACGCACAGGAACAGCGCGCCCGACACGAAACCGTGCGAAATCATCTGCAGGATCGCGCCCTCGACGCCCTGCGCGCTGAAAATGAAAATGCCGAGCGTGACAAACCCCATGTGCGAAACCGACGAATAGGCGATCAGCTTCTTCATGTCGGCCTGCACCAGCGCAACCAACCCGATGTAGACCACCGCAATCAAAGACAACGCGATCACGAAACCGGCGAGCTCCTGGCTCGCATCAGGCACGATCGGCAGCGACAGCCGCAGGAAGCCGTAGCCGCCCAGCTTCAGCATGATGGCGGCCAGCACCACCGAGCCGCCGGTCGGCGCCTCGACGTGGGCATCGGGCAGCCACGTATGCACCGGCCACATCGGCACCTTGACCGCAAACGCCACCAGAAACGCCAGGAAAACCAGAATCTGGACATCCAGCGGCAACGGCAGCTCGTAGAAGTCAAGCAGCGAAAAGCTGCCGCCCGCGACAATGTAGAGGTAGATCAGGGCGACCAGCGAGAGCAGCGAGCCCGCGAGCGTATAGAGGAAGAACTTGACCGCCGCGTAGACGCGGTTCGGCCCGCCCCACACCCCGATCACGATGAACATCGGAATCAGGGTTGCTTCGAAAAACACGTAGAACAGCAGTGCATCGAGCGCGCAGAACACGCCGTTCATCAGCCCGGACAGGATCAGGAACGCCGCCATGTACTGCGCAACGCGGTTCTGGATCACTTCCCAGCCGGCGATCACCACCAGCACGGTGGTCACGCAGTTAAGCAGGATCAGCAGCAACGACATGCCGTCGATGCCGAGATGATAATTGACGTTGAAAGTGGCGATCCACGGCGCGAACTCGGTGAACTGGAAGCCGCTCGCAACGCGGTCGAACTGCGTCCACAGCGGCAGCGCCACCAGCAGACCCGCGATAGCGCCGGCGAGCGCGATCGCGCGCGCGGCGCCGGCATGGCGGTCGCCGACCGCCAGCACCATGAGGCCGGCTGCGATCGGCAGCCAGATAACCACGCTCAGAATCGGATAGTTCATGCGTTGATTTTGCCGTTACGGGTTGGCGCGCTCATCGCGGCCACCACAACAGCACCGTTAACAGCAGCAGCAGGCCGATGATCATCGCGAAGGCATAGTGATAAATGTAGCCGGACTGGACGCGGCGGATCACGCCGGCGGACCAGCCGACCACGCGCGCCGAACCATTGACGAACCAGCCGTCGATTATTCCGACATCACCGCGCTGCCACAGGCCGGTGCCGAGCGCTCGCGCGCCGCCTGCGAACAACCACGAGTAAAGTTCGTCAAACCAGTACTTGCGGTCGAGCGCCGTGTAAAACGCAGGGAGTCTGCCGGCGATCACCTGCGGCAGATCCGGGCGCATCAGGTAAAGATAGGCCGCGGTGGCAATGCCACCCGCCGCGAGCCAGAACGGCAGCGTGCCGAACGCATGCTGCACCATGGCGATCACGCCGTGAAACTCCCCTGCCATTTTCGCCAGCACGTCGTGACCCGGCGCCACCGCAATCGAACCGCCGAAATAGCCGCCGAACAGCACCGGGCCGATCAGCCAGCCGGCGCAAACGGACGGAATCGCGAGCAGGATCAGCGGCACGGTGACAACCGCCGGCGATTCGTGAGGTGGTGAATGGCGCGACGCGCCGTGCCCGTGCGCGTCGTGAGTGTCGTGCGCACCGTGCCCCTCGGCGTCGGCGTGATGCCCAAAGCGCTCGGCGCCGTGAAACGTCATGAACAGCAGGCGGAACGTGTAGAACGCGGTCACAAACACGGTCGACAGCACGCAGAAGTAGGCGAAACCGGCGCCGGGCGTAGTCGACAGCTTGACCGCCTCGATAATCGCGTCCTTGGAGAAGAAGCCGGCGAACCCCGGAATACCCGCGCTCGAGACTGCGCCGATCAGCATGGTTACATAAGTAATCGGCATGTACTTGCGCAGCCCGCCCATGTTGCGCATGTCCTGCTCGTGATGCAGCGCGATGATCGCCGAGCCTGCCCCGAGGAACAGCAGCGCCTTGAAAAACGCGTGCGTCGCGAGATGAAAAATGCCCGCGGCGTAGGCTGACGCGCCGAGCGCGACGGTCATGTAGCCAAGCTGCGACAACGTCGAATACGCCACGACGCGCTTGATATCGTTCTGCACGATCGCCACGAGCGCCATGAACAGCGCGGTAATCGCGCCGATCGTCATCACGACCGAGAGCGCGGTCGCTGACAGCTCGAATAACGGCGACATGCGCGCCACCATGAATATGCCGGCGGTCACCATGGTCGCGGCGTGGATCAGGGCCGAAATCGGCGTCGGGCCTTCCATCGAATCGGGCAGCCATACGTGCAGCGGGAACTGCGCCGACTTGCCCATTGCGCCGATGAACAGCAGGATACAGATCACCGTCATCAGCGACCATTCGGAGCCGGCAAATATTTCAATCGTGTTGGCGGAAAGCGTGCCGGCGTTGCCGAATACCGTCGCGTAATCGAGGGTGCCGAAGTACATCAGCACGAGTGCTATGCCGAGCAGGAAACCGAAATCGCCGACGCGGTTGACGAGGAAAGCCTTCAGACTGGCGTAAATCGCCGTCGGACGCGTGTACCAGAAACCGATCAGCAGGTACGACACCAGCCCCACCGCTTCCCAGCCGAAGAACAGCTGCAGGAAGTTGTTAGACATCACCAGCATCAGCATCGAGAACGTGAACAGCGAGATGTAGCTGAAGAACCGGTTGTAGCCGGGGTCGTCCTGCATGTAGCCGATGGTGTAGACGTGCACCATCAGCGACACGAAGCTGACCACCAGCATCATGAGCGCGGACAGGCGGTCGATCAGGAAGCCGAGCTCGAATTTGGTGGCGCCGCTCACGAGCCACGTGTAGACCGGGCCGTTATAGGTGTGCCCCTGCAGCACGTCGTAGAACACCACCGCCGCCCCGGCGGTCGCGACGACCATGCCGAGGATCGTCACCGAATGCGCGGCGCGATTGCTGATTTTCAGGCACAGCAGGCCCGAGATCAGCGCGCCGGCGAGCGGCGCGAGAGGAATGAGCAGATAAAGTTGTTGCATCGTGGTCATGTCCTATTCACCCCTTGAGACTGTCGAGGTCCTCGACGTCAATCGTCTTCAGGTTGCGGAACAATGCCACCAGGATCGCGAGCCCGATCGCCGATTCGGCCGCGGCAACCGTCAGGATGAAAAACACGAAGATCTGGCCAGCCGGGTCGTCGAGGTAATGCGAGAACGCGATGAAGTTCATGTTGACCGCGAGCAGCATCAGCTCGATCGCCATCAGCAGAATGATCACATTCTTGCGGTTCAGGAAAATCCCGATCACGCTGACCGCGAACAGGATCGCGCCCAGCACCAGGTAATGCGACAGCGAAATCACCTGAAACCCCTTGAAAGCCGCCGATAAACGCCGATAAACGCCGATAACCTCATATTGGCCGGCCGGCGGGGGTTTAATCTGCGTTCATCTGCGTTCATCTGCGGTTACTCTCCGACTTTCTTTTCCGACGGCATCGATACGATCCGCACGCGGTCCTTGCGCTGGACGCCGATCTGTTGCGACGGATTCTGATACTTGCTCGACTTGCGGCGGCGCAGCGTCAGCGCGATCGCCGCGACGATCGCGACCAGCAATATCACGGCAGCGATCTCAAATGCGTAGACATACTCGGTATAGATCAGGCGTCCGAGCTCCTTGGTGTTGCTGTAACCCGGCGGCTGCGGCGCAGGCGCCGCAACCCCGGCGAGCCCGGAATAATTGCCCCCCAGAACCAGCGCCATTTCGGCAGCCAGCAGCACCGCCACCACGCCGCCGAGCGGCAGATAGCTCCAAAAGCCGGCCCGCAGCCGCGCGAGGTTGATATCGAGCATCATCACCACGAACAGGAACAGCACCATCACCGCGCCGACATAAACCAGCACCAGCACGATGGCGAGAAACTCGGCCTGCAGCTGGATCCACAACCCGGCTGACGTGAAAAACGCCAGCACCAGCAGCAATGCCGAATGCACGGGATTGCGCGCGGTAATGACGCCGACCGCGGCGAAGATCAGGACCGCCGAGAACGCGTAAAAAATGAAAGTCTGAAAGCTCATATATTCATTCGCGGTGAAGGGTGAGCCCCCTCACCCCAGCCCTCTCCCCCGGCGCGGGGGAGAGGGAGATTAAGTTTTGTCCCTTCACTCTTCACGCATGCACCCTTCACTAACGATAGGCGGCGTCAGCCGCCCTATCGTCTGCGATCTGCTCTTCGTACAGGTCGCCGATCGCGAGCAGCATCGGTTTCGTGTAGATCAGGTCGCCGCGAGTCTCGCCGTGATACTCGAGGATGCGGGTCTCGACGATCGAATCGACCGGGCACGACTCCTCGCAGAAGCCGCAGAAGATGCACTTGGTGAGGTCGATGTCGTAGCGCGTGGTGCGGCGCGTGCCGTCATCGCGTTGTTCGGATTCGATGGTAATCGCCAGCGCCGGGCACACCGCCTCGCACAGCTTGCACGCGATGCAGCGCTCCTCGCCGTTCGGATAACGCCGCAACGCGTGCAGCCCGCGAAAGCGCGCCGACTGCGGTGTTTTCTCCTCGGGAAATTGCACCGTGATCTTGCGTGCAAACAGGTGCCTGCCGGTGAGCATCATGCCTTTGACCAGCTCGAACAGCAGGAAGGTGCGGAAGAAGTCGCTGATGCGGGCGATCATGGCAGCCTCGCTTCGGGCCACCACACCCATAGCGGCGTCTGCATCCAGGCCCCGACCACGACGATCCAGATGATGGTGATCGGAATGAACACTTTCCAGCCGAGCCGCATGATCTGGTCGTAGCGGTAGCGCGGGAAGGTGGCGCGGAACCACAGGAAACTCGTCACCACCAGGAAAAACTTCAGGAACAGCCAGCCGAAGTTGCCGGCGGCAAGCCACGGCAATCCGATCGCGTCAGCAAGCACTGCGGGTATCGGTGACAGCCAGCCACCGAGGAACATGATCGAGCACATGGTCGACACCAGTATCATGTTCGCGTATTCGGCAAGAAAGAACACGGCGAATGTCATGCCGGAATATTCAACGTGAAAACCGGCGACGATTTCCGATTCACCCTCGGCGACGTCAAACGGCGCGCGGTTCGTTTCGGCAATGCCCGCAATCAGATACACCAGGAAAAACGGGAAGAGCGGAATGAAGAACCAGTTGAGCGCCCCGTAGCCGCCCTGCTGGCCTTTGACAATCTCGACGAGGTTCAGGCTTTGCGCCGCCATCAGCACGCCGACCAGCGCGAACCCCATTGCTATCTCGTATGACACCATCTGTGCCGCCGAGCGCAGCGAGCCCAGGAACGCATATTTCGAGTTCGATGCCCAACCGGCGATGATGATGCCGTAGACGCCCATCGAGGTGATCGCCATGACGTAGAGCAGGCCGGCATCGATATTGGCGAGCACGAGTTCCGGGCTGAACGGCACCGCCGCCCACGCGGCAAGCGCCGGCATGATCGCCATGATCGGCGCCACCACGAACAGAAACTTGCTGGCGCCGGCCGGAACGATGATCTCCTTGACCAGCAGCTTCAATCCGTCGGCAATCGGCTGCAGCAGGCCGAGCGGCCCCACGCGGTTCGGTCCGATGCGTACCTGCATCCAGCCGATCACTTTGCGTTCCCAAAGCGTCAGATAAGCGACGCCAAGCATCAACGGCGCGACGATCGCGACGATCCCGGCCAGCGTCCATACCGCCGGCCAGGCCGGGCCGAACAGCTGTTCGAGGTATGCCATGCCGGTTTGCAGCATCAGACTGCGACCTTTTGCTGTCGCGCAACCCGCTCGGCAGTGACCGTCCCGAACATGCCGCCAAGCGCGGCGGTCAAAGGATGCGCCGCAGGCACGCGTATGCAGCCCGCCGGCAACCTGTCGTCGCGCGCCGCGGCCAATATCGCTGTGCCGCGGCCCTGCGTGATTTGCACCTTGTCGCCATCGCGTAAACCGAGCTCGCTGAGCAAAGCGCCGTTCATTGCGGCCACGGGTGCTGCGGCATCGTGCGTCTGCTGCAGCGGCGCGGCGCGGCGCACGATCGCATCCGCCTGGTAGATCGGCACTTCGCCGATGCGCTGAATTCCCGGCGTAGTTGCCTCGATCGCGCCGATGGCGGCATTTTTCAGCCGGTTATCGAGCCGCGCGCTTGCATCTCCGCTGCCGAGCGCCTCTTTAAGTACCTCTTCGCTGTTGTCGTAATCAAAACCCGCAATGCCGAGCAGGTTGCCGAGCACGCGCAGCACTTTCCACGCCGGACGCGTCTGAGCCAGCGGCTGCACCACCGCCCTGAAGCTCTGCACCCGGCCCTCGGTGCTGACGAACGTGCCTGAGGTCTCGGTAAACGGCGCGACCGGCAGCAGCGCATGCGCGTAGTCGAGCGCCCGGTGCTGGTAGGGAGACAGCGCGACCACGAATTCCGCCTGCTTCATCGCGCCCAGCGCCTGCGCCGGGTCGTGGCAATCGAGTTCAGGTTCGACGCCGAGCAGCACGTAGGCTTTGCGCGGCTGCGCGACCATCTGCAGCGCGTTGAGGCCTTGGGCAGGCGTCGCATTCGCCAGGTAGCCGCCGACGCTGTTGGCGGCCTCGCCCAGAAAGCCGAATTTCGCGCCGATGAGATCGGACAGCACCTGCGCCAGCGCGTGCAATTGCGTGGCCGCCGGATGATGCTGGGCGAGATTGCCGAGGAAGATGCCGGCGTGCGTGCCGGACGCCAGGCTGTCGGCGATGCGTTTGGCCACGTCATCCACTACCACGTCCGCGATCGCAGCTTGCAGCTCGGCCGGCAAAACGGCGTTCTTCGCCTGCGCCACGGCCTTCGTGATTTGCGCCAACGCATC
>JACPTJ010000002.1 GCA_016192835.1 Betaproteobacteria bacterium | reverse complement strand
TGGCGCCGGTGGCCTGCTTCAACATCTCGATCGCCAGATAGCTGGTGGTGCCGGCGCCGTTATTGCCGGCATTGAGCTTACCCGTTTTTTTCGCCAGCGCGAGGAGTTCCTTCACCGACATGGCCGGCACGCCCGGATGCGTCACCAGCACCAGCGGCACCGACGAGATCCAGCTCACCGGCGCGAGGTCCTTGACGGGATCGAAGTTCAGCGATTTCTTGTAGAGAGTGACGTTCACTGAGAGCGACGCCGTGGTGAACAGAACGGTGTAGCCGTCGGGCGGCGACTTCACCGCCAGCTCGGCGCCGATCAAACCCGCCGCACCCGCCCGGTTGTCGACGACGAACGTCTGCTTCATGCTTTCATAAAACTTCTTGCCGAGCAGCCGCCCCTGAATGTCGGTGCCGCCGCCCGGCCCGAAGGGCACGATCACACGCACCGTCTTGTCGGGCCAGGTCTGCGCGTTAACGGCACCGGACACGCTCAGCACGAGCGCCGACAGCAACAGCCCCCCAAAACGCAAATTTGATTTCAAGATCATGATTTGCCTCCTCGATAAATAGTCAGAATCCAAAAAAATAAATCAGCCGAGACTGCCGCGACCCTTATTGGCACAACCTGTAGCGCAGGCGCCCTCGCCTGCCGTCCAATGGCTGATTCCAGATGAACGATTGCAGGCGAGCACCCCCGCGACACGGCGTTGGCGGAGCCATCCGGGGCGGGAGCGGGGGTGAAGGCGCGCTGCCCGCAAACGGGCGACTGCGTCGCTAACGTGTCCGCGCGCCCCTTCGCTACAGGATTGCACATGTGCGGCTACCCGCGGTAAACAGGCTCCGGCTGGCTGAAAAATGCATGCAGGATATGATACACCAACCGGTAGTTGATCTGCTGGAAGCTCGCGTGCGAAATGCCCGCCATCACCGCAAACTGCTTGTCGGGATTCGGCAGCCGCTTGAAGAATTCAACCAGATCGTCGAATCCCGCGATACCGTCGAACTCGCCGCGCATGACGAGAGCCGGCACGGCGATCTTCTCAGGCTCGACCACCGGCAGCTTCGAGCACATGTCGACGTAAGTGCCGGTCGGCACCGAGTCGTCGAGCGCGATCACTGCGTCGGCAAACGCATCGACCACGTTTTCTGCGGCGCACCCCGGGTGGTCGCGCTCGAAAATGCTCCGTACGAACGCCTTGTCGATCGGGCGCCGCTTCATCTTGAGAAACTGCGGCAGTTTCTTGCGGCGCTCCTCGAGCGTCGGGCTGCCCGCGCCGGTCCACACGAACGCATCGAGCGCAAGCCGCGCCACGCGCCCGGGATGGCGCTGCGCGAACAGCGCCGCGCGCAACGCGCCCGACGAAATGCCGTAGACCAGAAACCGCTTCACGCCACGCGCCTTCATGATGTAATCGGTCGCGGCGGCGAGATCGTCGGCGCCGTTGGCGATGTCGCAGCTGATGTCGCGCGTTTTGTCGGAGCGGCCGTAGCCTTCCATGTCGACGCACCACGTATCGAAGCCGTGCTCGGCGAAGAAATCCATCGCCGACGAATACGGCCGGCCGGGCACCTGCAGGTCGAAAGTCGGCTGCGATGCCATCGACGAGCCGTGCACGAACAATACCGTGCCGAGGTTGTTCGCAGCGGTGGCGGGGCCCCTGCTCAGCGTTACGGCGCGCTTCTCGTACAGAAAAAGCCTGACGCCGTTTTTCGCGGTCCAGTGTTCACGTCCGGTGTAAACCGGGTTGGCGCTTGCCGAATTCATCATTTTCCCCTGCGCGCAGTGGCACTGGAAAGAGCGCGCTAGTCTATTGCACGCCGCAACACACCGTCAATCGGCGCGTCGCGATTGCGCCGGCCGCCGCGCGCGGCTTATACTGACGTTCAAGAATGACCGTCGTTATCATTTCCGCCGGCGAAGCGCGCGTCGCCTCACTCCTCACGCGTAAATCGCCGCGGGGGTCGCAGCAAGGCCGCGACTCCTCCGCACCGCCCGCGACGCGGACGAGCGTCACTTCGCGGTGCGCGTATTTCGGCGACTGATATCCCCTGGAGGAAATATGAAAACCGCGCTACCACACTTTTCAGGCAAGCTCTTGATACTGCCGGCGTTTACGGCTGTCATCGCCGCGCTGGCCAGTGCGGCCGGTGTCCAGGCACAAGCCGCCGACGCGGCAAAAGATTTCCCGACCAGGCCGATACGCATGATCGTGCCGTTTCCGCCGGGCGGCAGCAACGATATCCTGGGCCGTTTCATGGCTCAGAAATTGACGGAGCGGCTCGGCCAGCAGACCGTCGTCGATAACCGCGGTGGCGCCGACGGCATTATCGGTACCGACATCGCCGCCAGAGCCGCGCCTGACGGTTACACCCTGCTCATCGTTTCCACCAGCTATTCGATGAATCCGGCGATCCACAAACTGCCCTATGACCCGCTCAAATCACTGGTGCCCGTGGCCCTCATAGGCACCGGACCGAACCTGCTGGCGACCACGCCCAGCGTGCCGGCGAACTCGGTCAAGGAACTGATCGCGCTGGCCAAAGCCAGGCCGGGACATCTGCGTTACGCGTCTTCCGGCATCGGCGGCTTCAATCACTTCGGCGGCGAATTGTTCAAGTCGCTCGCGGGCATCGATATGGTGCACGTGCCCTATAAGGGCGGCGGACCGGCCATGATCGACGTGATGTCGGGCCAGGTCGAAGTCCTCGTCAGCACGCTGATCCAAGCACTGCCGCATATACGCTCCGGTAAATTGAAGGCCCTCGGCGTGGGCAGCGCCAAACGCATGCCGACGCTGCCGAACGTGCCGACGATCGCCGAAACGATACCGGGCTACGACGGCAGCATCTGGTGGGGCATTCTTGCCCCGGCGGGGTTGCCCGCCGCGGTCCTGACCAAGCTCAATACCGAAATCGGGATCATTCTGCGCGACCCGGAATCGGCGAAACGGCTGGCGGCGGAAGCCGCCGAGCCGGTGATCGCGCCGCCCGCAGCCTTCGGCAAGATCATTACGTCCGACATAGCCAAGTGGAACCGGATCGCCAAAGAAGCCGGCATCACAGCCCACTAAGAGTCCCTAAGTACTGCGCCAACCCACAATTCACGCTGGAGCAAGGAATGGATTTTCAACTGACCGACGAACAACGCGAAATGGTGGCCACGGTGCGCAAGCTGCGCCAGAAAGTACTCGCACCGAACGCCATCAAATGGCTGAACGGCGACTTCCCTTATGCCAGCATGAAGGGCCTGGCAGACATCGGCGTGCTCGGCATGGCGGTGCCGCACGAATATGGCGGCATGGATGCGAGCGTGCTCGATACCGTGCTGGTGCTCGAGGAAATCGGCAAAGCCTGTTATGCGACCGCGTTGGCGGCGCTGGGCGAAATCGGCGTACAGGCCCGCATTCTCTCCAATTACGCGCCAGAGCACCTGAAACGCAAATTTCTTTCGAAAGTCGCCGACGGCACCGGCATCCTGGCGATCTGCCTCACCGAACCCGACGCCGGCACCGACGTTCCGAACTACAAGACGAACTCGCAGGTCGTCGGCGACCGCGTCATCGTGAAGGGCGCGAAGACGCTGATCAGCCGCGCCGATATCGCCGATGTGCTGATCGTATTCACGCGCGTCAACAGCGTTCCCGGCGCCGCCGGCATCGGCTGCGTGCTGGTCGAAAAAGGCACTCCGGGACTTACCGCCAAAGCGAGCTACCATACGATGGGCGGCGAATACCTGTGCGATGTCGTGTTCGACAGCTGCGAGGTGCCGCTCGATAACCTGATCCTGCGCGAGAACAGCATGAAAACGCTGCTCAACGCATTCAACGCCCAGCGTTGCCTCAACGCTGCGGTCTGCCTCGGGCTGGCCGAGGGCGCGCTCGAGGAAGCGATCCGCTATATGCGCGACCGCAAGGCGTTCGGCCAGAGCATCGGCGATTTCCAGGGCATGCGCTGGAAAGCCGCCGACATGTATATCGAGATCGAAGCCGCGCGCGGCCTGCTCTACCGCGCCGCCGTCAGCGGCGGCAAGTTCCCGGACCGCAAGCTCGCCGCGATGGCCAAGATCTATTGCAATGAGATGGCGATCCGGGTCACCAGCGAGGCGGTGCAGGTGCACGGCGGCTACGGTTACACCGACGAGTTTGCGGTATCACGCCTGTTCCGCGGCGCGCGCTTCGGCAGCCTCGGCGGCGGCACTACCGAGACGCTGCGCAATTTCGTCGGACAGCACCTGGTAAAACAGATGGACCTCACGACCGGCATTTCCGGTCTGAACGCGCTGTAAACACTGCACACGCCGATCAGGAGGCCGCACCGTGAATAAACTCTGGCCCGCGTATCGCGACATCGCAGCCGAGCAGCGCGGCAACATTGCTCTCATCACATTGCAGCGCCCGGACGCCGCGAACGCGCTGCGCAGCACCACGGTGCAGGAATTGAGCGATGCGCTCGAAGTGGTCAATCGCGAGGAGGCGCTGCGCGCGCTGGTGCTGACCGGCAGCGGCGGCAAGGTGTTCTGCGCCGGAGCAGACCTCAAGGAGCGCCGCGCAAATCCCGGCAAGGACTGGGAACTCAGACGCCCGCTGCTCAAGTTCTGGAACGACCTTTACCTGCTGCCCAAGCCGCTCGTGTTGGCAGTCAACGGGCACGCAGCCGGCGGCGGTTTCGAGTTGCTGATGCTGGCGGACGCAGTCGTCGCCAGCGAAAAAGCCGAGTTCTGGCTGCCTGAAATTCAGTGGGGCGGCATCCCCGGCGGCTGGGGCACGCAGCTGCTGCCGCGCCTGGTCGGACCGGTGCTCGCGCGCTGGATTATTTTGAACGGGCATCGCCTCAGCGCGCGCGATCTCCTGCAACACGGGCTGGCCACGCATTGCGTCGCGCCGGAACAGGTACTCGACTGCGCGCTCGATGCTGCGCGCCGGCTTGCCGAGCGCCCGGTGGCCGCCGTCGCGTGCGCGAAGGAAGCGCTGCGCCACGCGCTGTCGACCGCGCTCGCGACCGGCGTCGAGTTCGAAGACCGGCTGCTGCAGATCGCCACCGCTTCGCCCGAGCGCCAGGCGGGTCTCGAGCGCTTCGCACAAGGCAAACGCGCGTAATGCAGGCGGCGCGAGCGCAGACGGCGGAACCCACGCTCGATTCTTTCATCGACTGGTCGCAACGCTTGCGCTGGGAAGCGCTGCCCGGTGCAACGCGGGCCATGGTCAAGCAAGAACTGCTCGACTACCTCGGCGCCGCAATTGCCGGCCGCGCGGTCGCCGGCATGCCGCCGTGGCTCAAGGTGCTGATCGACATGGGCGGCAGGCCCGATGCCGCGGTCATCGGCGGGCCGCGCGTGCCGGCGCCCATCGCCGCGCTGTGCAACGGTTACTTCGGCCACGTGCTGGAGTTCGACGACACTCACGATGAAGCAGTGTTGCATGCCGGCTCGGCTGCGATACCGGCGGCCATGGCCGCCGCCGGTCTGCGCGGCCGCCTGCAAGGGCGCGAGTTTTGTGAGGCGATACTGCTCGGCATCGAGCTCACCTGCCGCCTTGGCGTCGCCACGCGGTTGAATCTCGTCGAGGGCGGCTGGATATACACCGCGCTGCTCGGCCACTTCGGCGCCACGCTCGCGGCCGCGCATATCATCGACCGGCGTCCGGATGTGCTCAGAAACGCATTCGGCATCGCCTATTGCCTCGCTTCCGGCAATCATCAATCGACGCGCGAAGGCGCCTCAACCAAACACGTGCAGCCGGGCTTTGCGGCCTCCAACGCGTTGCTCGCCACTTTGATGGCGGGTGGCGGGCTCGACGGCGTCGAGCAGCCACTGACCGGCGAAGATGGCCTGAGCCGCGTCTATCTGCACGACAGTTTCGATGCGCGACGCGCGACGGCGGATCTCGGCACCCGATTTGAAATCGACCGGCTGTCATTCAAACCCTACCCGACGTGCCGGCTAACCCATCCCGCGATCAGCGCCGCGCTCAGGCTGCGCGCCGAACTCGGTGACGCTGTGCACCAGGCCGAACGCATCGAACTCATCATCGGCCCGCAGGCATACGACGTGGTCGGACGCTCCGTGGCCGAACGTCTTACGCCGGCGACCCGTATCGCCGCGCAGTTCAGCGTTTACTGGTGCGTCGCTGCAACCTTGGTGCATGGCGAGTTGACACCGCGCCAACTGGTCGAGGAAATACCGCCCTCGGCGCGCATTCGGGCTTGTATCGCGCGCATCGAGTGCCGCGCCGATACGGCTGCCGCGCAACGCGACGTCGGCGGCTGCACGCTGCGGGCGCACGGCCCGTTTGGTACCCGCGAGGCACGCGAAGCCAATGCCAAAGGGCATCCCGATAATCCACTGAGCAACGATGAGCTGCTCGCCAAATTCAAGTCCAACGTGCGCCTGGCCGGCGTGACCGCGGATGCTGCGGAACAACTTGCGCAGCGACTACTCGACTTCGAAAATATCCCTGACGTATTGCCGTTCCTCGCGCAGCTTGGAACGTTCGCATTGGAGTAGGGTGCGCCTGCGCACCATCCGACAATCGGTGCGCAAGCGCACCCTATCCCGAAAATAATGTAACTCTTGAAGTGGAATTGGAATAAGACCCTCCCATGTATCTGCTTGAACACGACGCCAAGCAACTGCTCGCAACGCACGGTATCCCGCTGCCCGCCGGTAGCCTGGTCGAAGACGCCGCCAACATGCCCGCGCTGCCGCCCGGCCCCTGGGTGGTCAAAGCCCAGGTCGCCGTGGGCGGGCGCGGCAAGGCGGGTGGTATCCGCAAGACGACGACCGAAAGCGAGACCCTCGCTGCCGCAGCCGGGATCCTGCGCATGCGCATCCGCGGACTGCCGGTACGCGGCTGCCGCATCGAGCAACAAATCAGCGGCGCGGTCGAAACGTACCTCAGCCTGATGATCGACGCGGCGCAAGCCGGCGTGCGCGTAACGCTCGCGCCGCGCGGCGGCGTCGACATCGAGGCCCTTTCAGCACAGCCGGGATTGATCCGCAGCGCGTTGTGCGATCCTGAACCGTCCACGGTGAGTGCCTGCGTGCGTAACCTCGGCAACGACCTCGCGGAACCGCTGCGCAGCGCGCTCGCAGCGGCCGGCAGTGCACTGGCGGCGCCGTTTTTCGCGCACGAGTGCGTGCTGCTCGAGATCAACCCGCTGTTCGTCAAACCCGATGGCACGTGGTTCGCTGGCGACGCCAAAATGATTACTGACGACAACGCGCTCGGGCGCCAGCCGGCGCTGCGCGAGCTGCTGCAGGCGCGCGCCGGCTCATATCCCGAAGTCGCGCTCAAGTTGCGGCATGGCTGCGACTACGTAGTCGTCGATCCGGATGGCGAGATTGGACTGCTCACTACCGGCGCGGGGCTGTCGATGATGCTGATCGACGAGCTGCGCGCGGCCGGCCTCAAGCCTTACAATTTTCTTGACGTGCGCACTGGTGGCCTGCGCGGCGAACCAACGCGGCTGGTGCACGTGCTCAACTGGATTGCGCAGGGGCCGCGCGTCAAAGTGATACTGGTCAACGTGTTTGCCGGTATCACCGACCTCGGCGAGTTCGCGCGCCTGCTGCTGGCCGCGCTGGCACAGGCGCAGTTGAAGGTGCCGGTGGTCGCGCGTCTGATTGGCAACGGCATCGAAGCGGCGCAGCAGGCACTGGGCGCGGCACGCATTTCCGTCACCACCGAACTCGACGCCGCGGTGGCCCGTGTCCGCGATTGTTTGCATGGGGAGCCGCGCCCATGACCTCGGTTCGCATCGACCGCACGACGCCGGTGCTGATTCAGGGCATTACCGGCCGCGCCGGCAGGCAGCATTCCAGACTGATGCAGCAATACGGCACCCACATCGTCGCCGGCGTGTCACCCAAAGCCGGAGTGCGCGATATCGAAGGCGTACCGGTATTTGCCAACTGCCGCGAAGCGGTAGCGGCTACCGGCGCCACCGCCAGCGTGATGCTGGTCGGCGCGATGCAATTGCTCGAAGCAATCCGCGACGCAGCTGAAGCCGGGATCAAGCTGATCGTGACGCCGACCGAAGGCATGCCGGTGCACGACGCCCTGGCGGCTCGCCGGCTCACGCGCGCGGCGGCTGCCGTCTGGATTGGCGCTTCGACGCCGGGTCTCGCCGTACCGGGCGTTGCCAAGCTCGGCTTTCTGCCCAACAGTGCGTTGCTGCCCGGACCGCTCGGCATCATGTCCAAGAGCGGCACGCTGTCGTACGAAGCCGGCTACCGGCTGGCAAATCACGGGGTTGGCACTTCGGTGTGGATCGGCGTCGGCGGCGATCCCGTCAAAGGCACGCGCTTCGCCGAACTGGTGCCGTTCTATGCGGCCGACGCGCAGACCGAAGCGGTGCTGATCATCGGCGAAATCGGCGGCAACGAAGAAGAGGAGTTCGCCGCCGCGCTCACCGCGCAGCGTTTCGCCAAGCCGGCATTCGCGCTGATCGCGGGGCGCAGTTCACCCGAAGGCGTGATCATGGGCCACGCCGGGGCGCTGGCGCACGGCAGCCACGGCGGCTACGCCGCGAAACAGGCCGCACTCGAACAGGCCGGTGTTACGGTCTGCGCATCGCTCGACAGTTTGACCGCAGCGATAACCGCGTGGCACGCATCGCGCGCAACATAAGCGCGACATAGAAAATCCCGGGCATGCCCGGGATTTTTTCAGCGTTGCCTGGGAATCAATAAGTCGGCCGCGGACGCAGGTACTGGTTCCTGTCAATCGATTTCACGCCGAGCTGCTTGATCTCGGTGCCTTTCAGCACATCGAGCATCACTTCGGCGCCGGCTTCCCCGCTCGCCCACAGCTTGCGGTAGAAGTCAGCGTGGCCCTGCACCTGCTCGCCGCGCACGCCGACGATGATGTCGCCGGTCGCGAGCCCGGCCTCCTCGGCCGGGCTCTCCGGCGACACCCGCGTGACCATCATCTTGCCTTGCAGATCCTGGGTATTGATGCCGAGCCACGGACGCGGCTTCGCTGCCGATTTGCCCTGCGCGATCAGGTCGCCGAGGATGGGCTTCAGCAAATCGATCGGCACGAACATGTTGCCCGGCAGACGCGCGCGCGCCCCCAGAGCGTCACCGACCGCCAGCGAGCCTACGCCGAGCAGCTTGCCCTCCTTGTTGATCAGCGCCGCGCCCTGCCAATTGACCGTCGCCGGCGCGGTATATATCGCCTCGTCGAGCAGATATTCCCAGTAGCCGGCGAACGCCCGGCGCGACACCACGAACGCCGGCGCGACGCCGTCGAAGCCGACGATCAGCACCGGTTCCCGCTCGCCGAGATTGGCCGATTCGCCGAACTCGATCGGCCGGATCGGCGGCACCTTGAGCGCGCGCACCAGGCCAAATCCGGTGGCGAAATCGTAGGCAATCACGCTCGCAGGAAGCGAGCGGCCGTCCGTGGTGGCAATCTCGACCGACTCGGCTTCCTGGATCAAGTACCCGATGGTGAGGATCAGCCCGCTCGAATCGATGACGATCCCGGTGCCTTCGCGCTCGGGGCCGAGCGTCTCGCGGCTGCGCGCGTGCGGCACCACCTTGGCGTGGATCCTGACCACGGAAAACGCGTCAACCGTCAGCGGCTCGCGCGTGGCGTCAGCCGCCGTGACCGTTGCGGCGGCAAGCGCAAGCGACGCCGCACCCAGCCACACTAGCATTGCGCTCCGCAACCGCGCCGCAGCCGACGCACACCGTCCCCGATACAGGTTCCGGCCGAAGCGTGTGCATTGCGTTACGTGCGTGTGCACCATGTTCGAATTCTCCTTCGTAATAACTGGGTTCCCGCAAAACAAATAAAGTTCCCGCAACACAGATGATATTCCTCAAGCCAGCGCTTCGGCAATCGGCTTTTTAGTGCGAAAATGGCAAACCCACAATTGGCTTGCGGTTTTCTTTGACTCGGGGAGTATGCAAATGGAATTGGAATTGAAAGGCAAGGTGGCTGTCATCACCGGCGCGACCGACGGCATCGGCAGGGCCGCTGCGCTGATGCTGGCACATGAAGGCGCCAAGGTCGCGATCTGCTCGCGCCGCGCGGAAGCCGTGGCCAAGACCCTCGAGGAGATACAGCGCGCCGGAGGAGACGCGTTCGGCATGGCGGCCGACATGAGCAAGGCTGCCGACATCGAGCGCTTCATCGGCGCGGCAACAAGACATTTCGGGCGTCTCGACATCCTCGTCAACAACGCCGGCACCTCGAAGCGCGGCGCGTTTCTCGAGCTCGACGATGCGGCATGGAGCGCGGATCTCGAGCTCAAGGTGTTCGGCGCGATCCGCTGCACGCGGCTCGCGGTGCCGCACATGCGCAGGCAAGGCGGCGGCCGCATCATCAACGTCACGAACATCGGCGCCAAGCAGCCGGGGGCCGAATCGATGCCGACCTCGATCTCGCGCGCCGCGGGGCTCGCACTCACCAAGGCGTTGTCGAAGGAATACGCCGCCGACAACATCCTGGTCAACACCGTCTGCATCGGCAAGATCAAGTCCGGCCAGCACGAGCGCCGCCGCGCGCGCTCCAGCCTCAGCGCCGAGGAATTCTATGCGAAGATGGGCGAGGATATTCCGCTCAAGCGCGTCGGAGAGACCGACGAAGCCGCCAGCGTGATCGTATTTCTGGCATCCGCTGGCGCGAGTTATGTGACCGGTACCAGCATCAACATCGACGGCGGGATATCCGGAGTGCTTTGAAGGAACACCCCCTCTCCCGCCTGGGCGGGAGAGGGCTGGGGTGAGGGTGGGTCATCCGCCAATCCAGTTATTCGTGGGTGACAATCACTTTTGCGATCGTCAGCAACTGTTACTGAAAGTTAATGCGGGTCATGAACAAGAAACAGATTCCGGTCGACGAACTTCGCCTCGGCATGTACGTAACCGAACTGGATCGCCCCTGGCTGGGCACGCCGTTCCCGTTTCAGGGTTTCCCCGTCACCTCCACAGACCAGATCGCTGCATTGAAACAGCATTGCAAGACTGTCTTTGTCGATCCGGAGAGGGATACGTCGGACGGTCGGGGCGAGGGGCCGGAGTTGACGGAAACATCGTTACTGGGATCGGTGGTGTATGCGGAGGTAACGCCCGTCGAGAAAGAGCTGCCCGTGGCGCGCCAGGTCTATTCCGACTTCGAGAAAAACATCCAAATGACTTTCGACAAGCTGCGCGTGACGGAAGAGCTGGATCTCGAGTCGCTGAAAGGCCCGGTGCGCAGCATGACCCGCAGCATCGAGCGCAACCCCGACGCCATGATGCTGCTGTCCAGGATCAAGCAGAAAAGCGACCATGACTTCGGCCGCGCAGTGGACACATTGATACACCTGATCGCGTTCGGGCGGTTCCTGCAGTTTCCGGGCGAGCGGCTGCTGCTCCTGGGGTTTGCCGGACTGCTCCTCAACGTCGGCAAAATCAGGCTACCGGACACGGTCCTGCAGAAGAAGGGCGCGCTGGTCGCTGAGGAAATTGCGCTTGCGAAGACGCATGTCGTGCACTCGGTCGATCTGATCCGCGCAGCACCGGGGCTGTCGAAAAACCTCGAGGACATCGTGATACAGCACCACGAGCGGCTGGACGGCAGCGGCTATCCGCAGGGGTTGAGCGGCAGACAGATCACGATCGACGGCGCGATTGCCGGCCTCGTGGACAGCTATTCGGCCTTCACGTCAGTGCGGCCCTACGCGGAGCAAATGTCCCCGTCCGCCGCACTGAACACGCTTCACAAGCTGCGCGGCACGCTGTTTGACGAAATGCTGGTTGAGAAATTCATCGAGTGCATAGGAATATATCCCGTCGGGAGCACGGTTGAACTCAACACCGGCGAAGTGGGGATCGTGATCGCGCAAAACCTGGCGCGCCGCCTCAAGCCGCGCGTAATGGTGATCCTCGATGCAGGCCTGAAGCCGATCCGCCCGCAGGTGATCCTTGATCTCGTCAAGGAACCCAAGGCAACGCCGGATGAGCCTTACAGGATCATGCGTACCCTTCCCCGCGACAAACTGCCGATCGACCTCGAAAAGTTCCTGTTCTGAACTGCCCCGCAGGATGCGGCGGCTCAGCGGAGCCTGTTGATGATATCGGCCCAGGCCTGCGCGAATTTCTCCTGGCCGGCGGCCCCAAAGTGACAGGTATCGTGCCGATCCGCGTCACCAATGAGGTAATCGGTGTCAACGCCGGCAAACACCAGTTGCGCGAGACCGGGAAGCGCTTTTTGCGCCCTTGCGGTGGGATTGTCTGCCGTCCAATCCGGGGCGCATCTGGTTGCAACTGACGCGAACATCGGTGCTTCGATACGCTGGTCCCGGATACTGGACACCAGGGAACCGAACATTCTTTGGTAGTCGCCTTCTCCCGTCTTTATCATGAAATCGACTTCGCCCTGATGCCACAGAATGTGGGTGATGCGATAGCGCTTCCGGACCGCGTCGAGCACGCCCATCAGCATCTCGTTGAGATCTCCGCCTTTCTGCCACCGTGATATGGGCGTTCCGTTAATGCCGGCGGGGACCAGAATCACTTTGCCGAACGAGCCTGCTTTAAGGAGCTTGCTCCCGAGCAGAGTCCATGATTCTCCCGCGCTGCCGGTCGTTCCCAGCAGGGGAGACCCGGCGACGTAACACTTACCATTGAAATAGTTCAGAAGCTTTGCGCCGAATGCCGAAGTGTGTTTTTGTTCTGCGTGATTGCCGGTATTGGATTGACCGATGAGCAGCAGGACGGCTGTCTTCCGGTCTTGCGCGGGGCACGCAACTGCTTTTTTTCCCGGATAGCCGGTCAAGCGGCCGTAGGTGTCAAATGCGGCAGGCGGCGGGCCGCTGTCTGCGGCCTGGCTGGATGCGCCGGCAGTGCATGCCCAGATTAAAACAGCGGACGCCAGCGCCGCAATCAAGACTGGCCTCAGGGTCACTCCACACAAAAAAAGGCAGCCACTGGACTGCCCCGTTGATTGGTGCCGGAAATAGGAGTCGAACCTACGACCTTCGCATTACGAATGCGCTGCTCTACCAACTGAGCTATTCCGGCAAGTCACGTCATTTTACCACGACACCCCGGCCGGGTTCCGGCGCAAACTGGGACCGCGATCTCAAGAAACGGGCAAAAGTCGCGCGCGGCGCAGGGTCCAGGCGCAGCAGCCGGGCCGACGCTGGCGGAAAAACGCAGCGGTGTCAGTCCGGCATGGAACGAATGCGGACGATGATGTCCATCCCTGCGGTCGCCATGCCGCGCGGCAGCGCCGGCAGCCCGGTGACACGAATGCCGCGCGCGTCGATGTCGGTCAACTCCCCGGTATCGACGTTGTAAAAATGATGGTGCGGCTCGGTGTTCGGATCGTAGAACACCTTGCTCGGGTCGACGATGACTTCGCGGATCAGCTGCTTTTCCAGAAACAGGTTGAGCGTGTTGTAGACCGTCGCCTTGGAAGTCTCCGAGGCGCGGTCGTTGACCAGCGCCAGTATCCGGTCGGCCGACAAATGCTCGCCGTGCGAGAAAATCGCGTGGGCGATTTCGATACGCTGGTGCGTGGGCGTAATGCCGCGGCCGCGCAGCACTTCGGCAAGGTTGTCGCGGGTGTATTTTTGGCGAGACATGGCGTTGATTCTAAACCAACATTTGGACTCTGTCTAATTCGTCCGGCCAGCCAATACGCCGTTGGTTCCGGCGAAGCTGCCGCTCATCGGCTGGTGGTGGCACCGCCGAGCCGGCATCATTAAGATGCCAACGTCTAAGAGGAGCAAGCTCATGCGGCGCATGTCCGGCTTTACCCTGACCGAGTTGATGATCGTCGTCGTCGTCGTGGCGATACTCAGCGCCATCGCGTTGCCCTCGTACCGGGATTACGTGACGCGCGGAAAAATCACCGAAGCGACCTCAAACCTGGCGGACATGCGGGTCAAGCTCGAGCAGTTTTTCCAGGACAACCGGACGTACATCGGTGCCTGTGTTGCGGGCACCACCGCTCCGTTACCGACGGGCACGAAATATTTTACGTTCACCTGCCCCGCGGCCACGCTCACGGCCACCACTTTCACCGTCACGGCGACTGGCGTTGCGGCGCAGGGCATGAGCGGATTCCTCTACACAGTGGATCAGGCCAATACCCAGGCCACCACCATCAGCGCGCCGGCCTCGACGGACGGGTGGGTCACCAGCGCAAACTGCTGGGTGATCAGAAAAGGCGCAGCACCGGCATCATGCTCATAGCAGCGGCACAACACGGCGCCACGCTGGCCGAAATGCTGGTCGGCATTGCCATTCTCGGCATCCTGATCGCGGTCGGGCTGCCGAGCTACACGGCATGGATACAAAACACGCAGATCCGCACTGCGGCAGAATCGGTCCTGAACGGCATGCAACTCGCCCGCAACGAAGCGGTGCGGCGCAATCTCAACACGCAGCTGGTTTTGGGCGCGCAGTCGACTTGGACGATAAGCGTGCCCAGCACCGCCGAGCAAATCCAGACCCGGGCCTACGGCGCGGGATCGAAAAATGTGACTGTGACGAAGACGCCAGGCGCCGCAACTACCATCACCTTCAGCTCCCTGGGCCGAGTGGTCACCAACGCCGATGCGAGCGCCTCCATCACCCAACTCGATTTCGACGTGCCGACTACTATCCTGTCCGCGGCGCAAAGCCGTGATTTACGCATCCTGGTCGGCGCCGGCGGCAACGTGCGCATGTGCGATCCCAACGTCACCGACGCATCGGATACGCGGTATTGCTGAAGACTTTCCTGAGCTGATCAAACCTGATGAAAACTCACAGCAGACCGGTTTCGCAGCGCGGCTCGATGTTGCTGGAGGCGCTTATCGCTATCCTGCTTTTTTCGATGGGCATACTCGGATTGATGGGGCTGCAGGCGATCGCGCTCAAGAACACCGCCGATGCCAAGTACCGCACCGAAGCGGCGTTCCTCGCGAACCAGATCATCGGCCAGATGTGGGCGGATAACCCGGCCAATCTCGCGAGCTACGCCCACAATCCGACGACAGCCGGAAACTGCACTTTCGGCGGCGCGGCGTCCGCGAATGCCAGCGTGACGGCGTGGCTGGGAAATGCTTCGACCCTCGGAACGGTCGCCGGAAATCTGCCGGGCGCAACTTCAATCCGGCAGCAGATCACCGTCGGCGCGGGTAATCTGGTCACGGTGACGATTTGCTGGCAAGGACCGCAGGAAGCGGCGCCGCACAATTACGTTGCGGTCGCGCAGATCAACGGTTGAGAACGGGGAACACGCGATGTTGTTCAACCAATATCCCATGAACCGGTCCGGGCGGGGCTTCAGCCTGGTGGAAATCATGATCGCGGTGGTCGTCGGCATGCTGGGGATACTCATCATCATGCAGGTGTTTCTGGTCTCCGAAGGGCAAAAACGCACCACGACGGGTGGCGCCGACGCGCAGGAAAACGCGCTGATGGCGATGTTCACGCTGGAGCGCGAGATGCGAATCGCGGGCTTGGGCCTGGTCGGACTGGGCTGCACCACCATCAACGCCTACAACGCGAATATGGCGCCCACAACCTACAGCTTCAATCCATGGCCGGTGACAATCGCCCGCGATGCTCCTGCGGCCGGCAGCGACCGGATTACCATTCTCTACAGCAATTCGGCGTTCGGCAACATTCCAACCACCCTTACGAACCCGGCGCCAGTTTCATCGGCCGTGGTCAACGTCGTCGCAAACGGAGACGGCTTTGTCCAGTGCAACTTGTTCATCATGTCAAGCCCGCCCCTGGCATGCACCATGCTTCAGGCCAGCCAGGACGGACAGAAGACCGGGCAGGACTGGAATATCCAGCACAATCCGGGCGGCGCGTACATCTATAACCCGCCCGGCGGACAAAATATCTTTCCCGTGGGCGGTTACCCCGCCGGCGCGAGGGTGACCAACATGGGAAGCTTGGTCAATCACGAATACTATGTCCAGAACAACAACCTGATGATGCGCGACGTCAATCTGCCGAACAGCGCCAGTAACCCCGTGGCGCTGGTAAACGGCGTGGTGTCGATCAGGGCGCAATACGGCAGGGACACCAATGCGGACGGTTATGTTGACGTCTACGACAACACCGCTCCCGCAACCGCGACCGACGTTGTCGCGGTCAGGCTCGCGGTGGTCTCGCGCAGCGGCCAACTGGAAAGAGATGTGGTGACCCCGGGCAATCCCGCGGGCAGCCTCGTCCTCTGGAACGGAGGGACGATCGTAAACGGCGGGGCGCTGGACTTGTCGGCGGCGGGTCCGTTGGGCGCTACCGCGCAGCAATACCGTTACAAAATCTATCAAACCACAATACCTCTGCGTAACGTCCTATGGAACAATTGACGACCGTGGCAACGCCCGTGGGCTGCCGCCTGCCGCGCGCCCGTTCCGCGGCCGGAAGCCAGCAGGGCATGGTGCTGTTCATCGCGCTGATCGTGCTGGTGGCGATGACGCTGGCCGGCCTCGCGCTGGTGCGCTCGGTAGACACGGCCAACGTGATCGCCGGCAATCTCGCGTTCAAGCAGTCGACCTTGCAGGCGGGCGATCTCGGCGTGGAAGCCGCCGTCACCGCGCTGCCGACGATTATCGCCGGCAGCGTCGATACCGACCTCACTCCGGCTGCCTCCAGCACGAACCCGAATTACTGGTATTACGCGAGCCGCCGCGAAACGGACACCTACGGCGTTCCCACGCAGAAGCAAAACGGCGCTGCCGGCGCGGCGGCCGCGATCGACTGGAGCCAGCTTCCCATCGCTACGACCACCGCCGGGGGTTCGGTGCGGGTGCAGATGGTGATCGATCGCCTGTGCAACGGCCCGCCCCCGGTCACCGACCTGCTGGCTAATTGTTTTGCCGAGGCGGGAGTTGGCGGCAGCGGCTCCCAAAAAGCCGGCGCGTCGATTTTCACGGCAACACCGACTGTGTATTACCGGCTCACGGCGCGCGTTACCGGCCCGCGCAATACCGTCAGCATGGTGCAGGCGATATTGAGCCGCTAGCGACAAATAGTGAGCATGCGGGCGAATTTTGGTGTCGTAATTGGTATCGGCACAAAAGGAATGAAACCATGAACAAGCGACAACGATACTGGCGCAGGGCCGTGGCCTCCGTCCTCATGTACAGCCTGATTTTTGGGCAGGTCGTGCCATCGGCATACGCGGCGTCTACCGACATCTCCGACGTGCCGATGGCATTGAAAAACCAGATTTCGCCGAACATCATGCTCACGCTCGATGATTCCGGCTCCATGCAGTGGGAATACATGCCGGAAGCATCGGGTATGGACTTCTCGCTTTTTCTGCAGCCACGCCCGGCTTCCCCGTATGGCGGCAGCACGTACGCCAACCAGGTTCCGAATTTCAACGATACCAACTTGCACAACTTCTACGGCCGCTCCAGCGCCAACAACAAGGTGTACTACAATCCAGACACTACCTACCGGCCGTGGTCCAACAGCGACGGCTCGCTGATGGCGAATGCCAATCCGGCCGCGGCGCTGTATAACCCTGCGCTCCCGACTGCGGGAAATACCAATCTGACTGCCCAGACCACCAAACGCGCGGATTGGTTTTCCGACTTCCGCGATCCCGGCAACCTGAACAGGGCCTTTTTCGATCCCGGTGCCAATGCGAACCATACTTACTGGCCGATTACCTATTTCAACTACAACGGCACCGGTTCAAGGACTTTAAGAACCAGCTACACCAAGGTAGAAATCACCACGGCCACTCCCGCAGGTGCGACCTTCACGAGCCCCGGCGGGATCACGCGCAAACGCGACGAGGAAATCCAGAATTTCGCCAACTGGTTCCAGTACTACCGGTCGCGCGTCCTCACCGCGCGCGCGGGTATCGGCCGGGCTTTCAGCACGCTGGGACCTACGCCGCGCGTGGGATTCGGCACGATCAATGCCAGCCCGGTTACGATAGACGGGGTAACCAGCAGCGGTACCGTGGTGAGCGGGGTCAGGGCATTTACGGGAACTGCGCGCACCAATTTCTTCACGACTTTTTACGGCCGGACGATTCCAGCCGCGGGCACGCCGTTGCGCAACGCCGCGGACGACGTCGGCGTGTATTTCAGCCGCACCGACGCCAATGGGCCGTGGGGCGCCAATCCGGGATCGGGCGGCGGCACCCAGTATTCCTGCCGCCAGAATTACCATATTCTGACGACCGACGGTTACTGGAACGACGCCGGAGCGTCGACCGCGGGAGCGCGGGCGAACGTCGACAATACCAGCGGCGCCGTCTTCACCCGGACGGATGGAACGACCTTCCAGTACACGCCGGCGAACCCGTTCCGCGATTCCTGGAGCGGTACGCTCGCTGACGTCGCGATGTACTACTGGGTGCGCGACCTGCGGCCGGACCTCGCGAATAACGTGTCGACCAACAGCAAGGATCCGGCGTTCTGGCAGCATCTGACGACCTTCGGAGTAAGCATTGGGCTGGCCGGAACGATCTCGGTGGGGCGCATCAGACTTATCTTCGCTGCATTTAAGTCTTTCTCTGAGCTCGACACGAACAGCGACGGTTTCCTGTCGCCTACCGAGGCGAGGGGATTAGCTTATTTTACTTCCGCGAACTATACCGCGACCGACACGAACAGCGACGGCAAGATTTCGCTCGCAGAATTCTTCGCCGTCTTCAGTGCGATTACCTTCTCTCAACTCGACGCGAACAGCGACGGTTTCCTGTCGCCTACGGAGGCAAACGGATCAGCTGAAGTTTCCGCAAACTTTACCGCGCTCGACACGAACAGCGACGGCAAGATTTCGCCAGCGGAATTGTCGTTGTCAATCACCTGGCCTGACCCCAATGCAACCAACCCGGCCAAGATCGACGATCTCGCCCATGCCGCAGTCAACGGCCGCGGCGGTTTCTTCGTCGCCACGGACCCGGACACTTTCGCCAGTTCTCTGACCGCGACGATCAACGACATTGCGGCCCGCAGCGGCGCAGCGGCGGCGGTCGCGGTTTCCACACCCAACGTGGTCTCCGGAGACAACTTCTCGTATGAGGTCAGCTACAACTCCGGTAACTGGAGCGGCGATCTGCAGGCCTTTCCGATTGATCTGGCGACCGGCATACCCAATACTTCCGCGCCCGTCTGGAGCACTTCGGCGCAAACCCAGCTGGATGCCAGAACTTCCGCGAACCGGAAAATCGCCACCTACACCAGCACCGCCGGTACCAGCCAGGGCATTGCGTTTCAAATGGCCAATTTGAGCGCCCCGCAGCAAGCGCTGCTCAATTCGCCGACGCCGCCTGGGCCTTCCGACGGCGCCGCGGTGGTGGCCTACCTGCGCGGTGACAGAAGCGGGGAAACTGCCGGCACGTACCGCTCCCGCACGCACTTGCTCGGCGACATTATCCACGCCGAGCCGCTCGTAATACGTGAGCCAACTCAAAACTATGGCGACACGGGTTACGCCAGTTTCAAGACCACCAATGCCAGCCGCCCGAAGCTCGTGTTGCAGGGCGCGAACGACGGCATGCTGCACGCCTTCAATGCGGCGACCGGGGCTGAAGAATGGGCTTATGTGCCGAATCTGGTGATGGGCAGCCTCAACAACTTGAGCAGCAAGAACGGCTACACTCACAAGTATTACGTTGACGGCACACCCGTCTCCGGAGACGTCGATTTCGACTATACCGATCCTCTTCCGAAAACTCGCACCCCCGCCTGGCGCACCATCGTGGTGGGCGGACTGGGCAAGGGCGGGCGCGGCTTTTACGCGCTGGATGTAACCGCGCTCCCCGGTGCTGAAACCGACTTGGCCGGCAAAGTGCTGTGGGAATTCCCCAACAGCAAGACCGACCCCAAGGTCATAAGGAATATCGGCTACAGTTTCGGCAGGCCGATCATCGTCAAGACCCGGGCAAGAGGGTGGGTGGTTCTGGTGACTTCCGGTTATAACAACGGCACCAATGCCGGCGATTCCGGCGGCGACGGCAAAGGTTACCTGTTAGTGCTGAACGCGCGGACCGGGGAATTGATCCAGGCCATTTCCACCGGCGTCGGCAGCACGTCGGAGCCGAGTGGACTCGCGCATATCAGCGGGTATGTCGAATCCCGCGACGTCGATAACACGGTTGATTATGTCTACGGCGGCGATCTCAAAGGCAACGTGTGGCGCTTTGATTTGACCCATGCAAGCAGCATCGGCGCGTGGAACGTGGCGCTGCTGGCCAGTCTGGTCGACTCCTCCGGTAACTTTCAGCCGGTCACCACCGAACCGGAACTCGCCAAGATCCGGATCACCGGCGGCACCTATAAACGCTTTGTTTATGCCGGCACCGGCCGCTATCTCGGCGATTCCGACATTCCCGGCGTCTCCGGGGCAAACGTCAATGCAAGCCAGACCCAGACCATGTACGGGCTGGTGGACGATCTGAGCCCTCCCAAAGGTTCCAACCCCGTCATCAACCCCCTGCGCACCAACCTGCAGCGACAAACGTTCTCCGTAAATGCGGATGGCAGC
>JACPTJ010000378.1 GCA_016192835.1 Betaproteobacteria bacterium | reverse complement strand
GAGGCCTTGGGATCGGCGCCCACCGCGCCGCGGTGATTGAGGTTTTTCAGGATCGTGAGCCCCTGCTCGACGATCAAATGGGACTTTCCACCCTTGATATGGGCGACAAAACCCACCCCGCACGCATCGTGTTCATTCGCGGGGTCATACAGACCCTGGCGCGGGTGGATCACCGGATTGTTCATGACTGCACCTCTTTAACCTGTCCTTCGTAGGCGGCTGGGCGGGCGGCGTGGGCGAGTTCAGGTTTGGTACACATGAAATTGTCAACCGCCGATATAAGACATCTCAATTTTCTTCGTCCGTACAGTCGCTGCTGTGCGAATTTCCGAATACCGGTCTTCGCGCTGGTTCCAGATCAACCCTATGGCACCGGCCATTTGCTCGTCGCTCTTGCCCGAACGCATGAGCGCGCGCAAATCACGGCCGGACTGCGCGAACAGGCAGGTGTAAAGCTTGCCATCGGTCGAGAGCCGGGCGCGGGTGCAAGTGGCGCAGAAGGCTTGCGTCACGCTGGAGATGACGCCGATTTCGCCGCTGCCATCCGCATAGGCCCAGCGCTCGGCGACTTCGCCGGTGTAGTTGGGTTCGGCTTCGATGAGCGGCATCTCGGCGCTGATCATGCGCACGATCTCAGCCGAGGGCACCACATCGTTCATGCGCCAGCCGTTGGTGGAGCCCACGTCCATGAATTCGATGAAGCGCACGATGTGGCCGCTGCCCTTGAAGCGCCGAGCCATCGCAACTATGTCCTGATCGTTGACGCCTTTCTTGACCACCATGTTGATCTTGATGGGCGCAAAGCCCGCGTCGTGCGCAGCGTCGATGCCCTTCAATACATCGGCCACCGGAAAATCGACGTCGTTCATGGCGCGGAATACGGCTTCATCGAGCGAATCGAGCGAGGCGGTGACGCGCTGCAGGCCCGCGGCCTTGAACGCCTGGGCTTTCTTGGACAGCAGCGAGGCGTTGGTGGTGAGAGTCAGATCCAATGGTTTGCCATTATGCGTCTTGAGGGCGGCCAGCATCTCGATCAAAACCTCGAGGTTTTTGCGTAGCAGGGGCTCGCCGCCGGTGAGGCGGATTTTCTCGACGCCGTGTGCGGCGAACAGGCGCGCAATGCGCGTGATTTCCTCGAAGCTCAAGAGTTCGGTTCGCGGCAAAAAGCGGTAGTCCCTCTCGAATACTGACTTGGGCATGCAGTAGGTGCAGCGGAAGTTGCAGCGGTCGGTTACCGAAATGCGCAGGTCGCGCAAGCGCCGGCCGCGCGTGTCCGCCAGCGTGCCGCCGGGGACGGGCCTGTGCGTCGGAATGACCGGCACGCGGCTGGCGGCGCGCTGGTCAATGAGGGGAATTACCTTGGCCGTCATGGGGGTTTGCGTTGTTGCGTGGATTGACTGCTTTTTTATCATGCTGTTTCAAGGTTTCGCCCGTCCAATTCAGCGCTCAATCGTTCTTTCGGAATGCTCGGACCCGTCCGTAGGCATTAGGATATGATTGAACATAGACCCTCCTCAAATTGTGGACTTACGCTGCCTGCCAGCTATGCCGCATCCCCACTACACGTGAGCAGCATCGCGCATCTTTCGCGTATACATACATTGGACACATCCGGTCACAGGAATTAGACTTTTCGTCTCACAGCGGCGCCCTCCGATCTAGCCAACCGAATGGTTGCCACGATAGATTCGACAGGCGAAAACACCAGCAAGTTGCAGCAGACAGCATTGACAAATTTTGTCAGATAAGTCCTGCCGAATCAGGTTCTTGTTAGCGATATTGTGCATCCTCGGCGCGATCCTTCGCGATCTGCTCTTCGTACAGATCGCCGATCGCCAGCAACATTGGCTTGGTATAGATCAGGTCCCCGCGTTTCTCGCCGTGGTATTCGAGAACGCGCGTTTCCACAATCGCGTCGACGGGGCACGATTCCTCGCAGAAGCCGCAGAAAATGCATTTGGTGAGATCAATGTCGTAGCGCGTCGTGCGGCGCGTGCCGTCGTCGCGCTGCTCGGACTCGATCGTGATGGCAAGTGCCGGGCATACCGCTTCGCACAATTTACATGCGATACAGCGTTCTTCGCCGTTCGGATAACGTCGCAAGGCATGTAACCCCTTGAAACGCGGCGATTGTGGCGTTTTCTCCTCCGGATATTGCACCGTGACCTTGCGCGCGAAAAGGTGTCGGCCCGTCAGCACCATGCCCTGTACCAGCTCGAACAACAGGAAAGTGCGGAAGAATTGTTGTATCTTGTCCAACATGGGAATCGCTCGCGAGTAGTTATTATGACCAGCCATTCAGGGGCCGGTTTCAAATTGCGAGCATGACAATGGGTATCTCATGGTGGTTTTGCCTTGGACCCGCCGCGTGCGGCTCGGCGTGCTGCGAGCCGAAATGCAGCGCCATCTGCGCCTCGCCATGGAGGCCGACCTCAAAAACCTGTTCGGGGACTGCGAACTGGGCGCGATACCGCCGCTCGGACCGGCCTACGGCATGGAGACGGTCTGGGACGAGAGCCTCGAGAATGTCCCGGAGGTCTATTTCGAGGCCGGCGACCATGAAGAGCTCGTCCGTATCGACGGCAAGACGTTCCTGGGCTTGCTGGGCTCGGCCAGACACGGCATTTTCAGTGCCCACATCTAGGTCGAAAACCGCGGCATCTCAACAATTACCCGAGCGCGGTTTACTATAGACGCACTTGGTCCGGCGCCGACACCATCAATTTCCACGACCCGCGCAGCCAGACCGGCGTCATCCGGTCACCGAGCTCACCGCCGCCAATACTGATCAGGTCGTGGCGCGGGTTAGAAACGGCACGCTGCTCGTCTTCCCTTCGTATCTGCACCACTCCGTCGACCCCAATGCCAGCGGCGAGACTCGTGTAAGAGTGAGCTTCAACTTGATGTTTTCCGCGATCACGGCAGCGTTGAACAAGCCGTTGTGGGGCGAGCAATGAACCAGCTCACCGAACGATACCCCGCTTTTTCTGTCAAATTTGCAAAATCGAGCGGGCGATTGACGGAAGACGGGTCATGGAATATCGGGCTGCAACCACTGACGATCCCGTGGCCACTGACGGGGTCGATTTTGTCGAATACACCGCGCCTGACAGCTACGCTCTCGCGACTTTGTTCGAGCGCATGGGCTTCAGCGGGGTTGCACGCCACCGGTCCAAGGACGTGGTCCTCTTCCGCCAGGGCGGCATCAATTTCATCATCAATCACGAGCCGCACAGTTTCGCGCGCGCGTTCGCCCGGATACACGGCCCTTCGGTGTGCGCGTTCGCGATCCGCGTGCGCGATGCGCAGGCCACCTTGCAGCGCGCCATCGAGCGCGGCGCCAAGCCGTACTACACGGCGGTCGGCCCGCAGGAGCTGGAGATCCCGGCGATCCGCGGCATCGGCGGCAGCCTGGTCTATTTCGTGGAGTGCGACGGCGAGCGCTCGATTTACGATGTCGACTTCGTCGCGCTCGATAACATCGCGCCGCGGGAAGCCGGGCTGACCCGCATCGACCATCTCACGCACAACGTGCGCCAGGGACGCATGGACGCGTGGGCGAACTTCTACGAGCGGCTGTTCGATTTCAGGGAGATACGCTATTTCGACATCCAGGGTGCCGCCACCGGCTTGAGATCGCGCGCGATGACGAGCCCGTGCGGCAGGATCCGCCTTCCGATCAACGAGCCCGCCGATGAGAAGTCACAGGTGCAGGAATATATCGCCGCCTATCATGGCGAAGGCATCCAGCACATCGCGCTCGAGACCGATGACATCTACGCGAGCGTCGAGCGGCTACGCGCGCGCGGCGTCGAATTCATGGAAGTTCCGCCCGCTTATTACGATGGAGTCAACGCGCGTGTGCCCGGCCACGGTGAGGACCTGGCACGCCTGCAGCGCGACGCGATCCTGATCGACGGCTCGCGCAGCCGCGGGCTGCTGCTGCAGATTTTCACGCG
>JACPTJ010000260.1 GCA_016192835.1 Betaproteobacteria bacterium | reverse complement strand
TCAGCCCATCTCGATCGCTGTCCCGGCCGCATGACCTCATGGCCTTCGACGAAGGCCCGCCGTGTTCTCGCCGCACTCCTCCGGGTTGGCTGGGCGCTCAAGCGCCAGTCCGGATCGCATAAGACTCTCTCCCGTCCTGGGTGGCCTGATGTCGTCTTTGCCTTTCACGATGGCGAGACCATTGGTCCCAAAATGCTTGCCCGCATCGCTAAACGCACAGGGCTGAGGCCCGAAGATTTGTGAACGCGGCCTTTTGCCATCCAACCGTGCCGTCGAAACCGACGCGCCAAAATCTGCGCGTAGTTCACGGCGGACGTTGGAAGGCCAAAGGTGTCGCGCGGCGGGCTGGCCGCAATTCAGCTACAATAAGCTCGTCATGTCCGAACTCGACCGCCTCAAGGAACAGATTGCCTACCTCAAGTATTGGCAAGGGGTCATGGTGGTGACCGATATCAGCTTGGTCGGCTGGCTGATTACGGCAGGCGATAGCGCGAGCCTCGACGCTTTCGCACTGGCCATCGTCGGCGTGGTTGCGCTAACGCTTGGCATCATTGGGCTTCATCGTCAAATCGAGCGACGCATAGACAGAATCGGGAGCCTTTAGAGATGGAAACGATCGCCGCAATTGTGATGCTCGTTGTCGTATTTGTCTTCGTTGGCATTGCCCTCGACGCTGCCCGCCGCAAGTAGGGCCTTCTAACCTGGCGCCCAACCTGGACGCGCGCGAGCCACCGTGTATCGCGAGCGCTCGGAGTGCGCGCGCCGGTGGCTTCCACGTTGGACGTTGAAGCGCAGCTAACGGGAAGGGCCGATGAGTGCCTCGACCGGAAAAAGTGTGTGAGCGGGTGGCGCGACGTATGAGCCCTACGTGGGCCGTTGGAGTCGTCTCGTAGCTCGCGAGTTTGTCGAATGACAGTCACCGTTTGACGCTCACCGCATGAACCACAGGTAATGGATCGCGAGTCCGAACAACGCGACGAGCCAATAGCCGGCGAGCGTCAAGCGCATCAGCGTCCTCCAGCCGCGCACGTGAAGTGGCTTCGGTAAGAGACCGTTGAATTGCAGCACCAGCCACAGCCCTGCGGCTACCGTTGCTCCGCCCAGCAGCGCGTGCACCCACGAGACCAGGATGTGCGCCTTGGCGAGGTCGGACGCGGCCTCGACCGCCGCGTTTTCCATGCCCCGCGCCATGATGAGCGCGACCAGCACTGTGTTGAGCAGCACCCAGACGGTCTGGTTGTAGCGGTGCGCAGCAATGTTGCCCCGCTTCGCCAGCCACGCGCCGAACGTGAGGCCCGCGACGAGCAGAAGTTCGAGCGCCAGGTTGAGATCGGGAACGAGGGCGCCCGAGAAGAGAAACCCCTTCGCCGTCCACTTGCCCGTGGCCTCGATCGCGACGATCGCAGCGGCCGCGCCCGCGACCACCAGTAGGCCGCAAACCAGGCTGAAGCGCTGGAGGCCTCCCGGCGGCACGAATGCGCCCGCTTGCAATCCGCGGCTCTCGTCAAATCCGACCGCCCAGTGCGTGCCGTCACAGAACGGCTTGTTCTTCGATGCGCCACAGCGGCACAGCGCATAGCGCTCGGGAAAGCGCGGTTGGGCGCGGTCCTCCGCCAGCGCCACCGGCCCGCTGACGCAATACGGCCCGTTCTTCGAAGCCGTGATCAGGCACTCGTTCGGCGCTCCGATTGTCGGAGCGCCCTCCATCGAATAGCTGAGTGCTCCTGAGGGACAGCGCTGCACCAGCGCCATCACTGCCTCAGCGTCTGCCCCGTCCGCGTCGATCCACGGTTCCTGGCCCAGCCGGAACACTGCGGACAAGTTGTCGGTGCAGACGCCGGAATGCGAACAGATCCCCCGGTCGTCGTGGATCGTGATGCGCTTCCCGCGATACGCCTGCGCGGCGTCTACGGGCCCCACCGTGAGGTTCGCCCCGTCGAAGCCGGTCTTCTTGTGCGTGCCGTCGCAGAACGGCTTCTTCGCCGAGTTGCCGCACCGGCACAGTGCGATCGAGCCAACCGCCGGCAAATCCGCACCGCGCGAATCGCGCAGGCGCACCGGCCCGCGAACGCAGTACGGCCCGTTCTTGGTGACCTCGATCGCGGTCCTATCGGTTGCCGCAGCAGCAGGCATCGGCGTGGCAGAGGGCATTTAAGGCATCCCGAACAATGCTGCCAAACACGGCAGCACTTCCATTGTAATAGCGTGATCGCTTCCGTTGGCGCGCGCAACTCGTCGCGGACGTTGGGCGTCAGGAATCGTCCGGGAGTACACTACGCTTATACCTTCCGATCGAGATGAGGCTCATGAGATGTTAGCCACCGCATGGGGTGGAACGCTAGTATTCGTAGGCACCCGGGTTCCCGTCAAAATCCTGTTCGACTATCTTGAGGCTGGCGATAGTCTTGACGTTTTTCTCGATGAGTTTCCCTCTGTGACTCGTGCGCAAGCGATTGCAGCGCTGGAGCTGGCGAGGGAAGTCCTTGCGCCCGATGCGCATCCTGCTTGACGAATCCCTGCCACGGAAGCTGACGCTCGAACTGCCGGGACACGATGCACGAAACGGTTCAGAGATGCGGCTGGACGGGGCTCAAGAACGGCGTGCTGCTACGCGAAGCAAGCCGCTTGCTCGCACCGTTCAACGCGGACGTTGGCCGGCAGCGAACGTGACGGTGTCCGTGCTCTCGGTCTCCCGGCTTCTGGCTACTCCGGTTGGTCATTTCAAGGCATTTGCGCTAAGCTTCTGCGATGTCTGAGCGGGTCTATCTCGAAACTTCGATCATCAGCTATCTCGCAGCCCACCCAAGCCGGGACTTGGTCACGGCAGCGCGGCAGCAGCTCACGCACGAGTGGTGGGCGCGCCGTCGCTCGGCGTTCGAGGTATGCATATCTGAGCTTGTGGTTGCCGAAGCCGCTGCCGGCGACCCTGATGCTGCTGCGAGGCGGGCTCAGCTGATTCGGGATTTACCCTCGCTAAGTATCTCCGAAGAAGCGATCGCACTCGCACGAAACCTTGTGCAAAGCGCTGGCCTTCCGGCACGTGCCGCAGTGGATGCGCTTCATATTTCGCTCGCCGCGTTCCACGGCATTGATTATCTGCTGACCTGGAACTCGACGCACATTGCGAATGCTGAGCTACGACCAAAGGTAGAGAGGGCCTGCCGTGACAATGGCTACGAACCGCCTGTTCTGTGTACGCCCGACGAACTTATGGGAGGCTAACTATGGTAAATCCTCAACGCGATGAACAAGCTTGGACTGACGAAATCGTGGCGGAGGTGCGCTCCGCCCGCGAGCAACTTTTCGCCGCCTGCGATTACGATCTGGAGAAACTCGCCGATCGCCTTCGCCAAGCTCAGAAGGCGAGCGGCCGGGCCGTCGTGACTTTCCCAAGGCGAATGCCGGCGAAAGAGGTTTCTGCGTAATAGCCGCCCAACAACCGCTTCAGCTGGACGCACAAACATCGACTGAAGTTGTGTCACCGCTTCAGCTAGTTGCGGAGGTTGCACCATGAGCGTTGAAATTCGTCCTTTATCGGAACTTAATCAACAAGCCACGACTATTCTCGCTCGTGAAATGGGTATAGCCGATACGCTTCGATTCCTGAGCCAATTCACCAGCGGTTCGGGCGACTACACGAAAGAACGGGATCAGTGGCTTGGTGATTTGTCTCTAGAGCAGATCACGTCAGAGATAAAAGCCAAGAGGAACAGGCCCGCTTAACAAGCCATTCAACACTGACGCGCCCAAAGGCGGTGCCCCGGTTAGCGGCGACGTTATGCAATAGGGCAACATCATGGGTTTGCTTGACGGTCTGGAAAAGCTCATCAATGAGCATGGCTCCCCGCACTCGATGAAACGCTCGTAGCGCCGAAACTGTCCGCAGCCATGCTGCGCAGCTCGCGTTTCTGAATCTTTCCCGTCGGGGTCATGGGGAGGGATTGCACGACCAGAAATTTCTTTGGGACCTTGTAGCTCGAAAGATGCTCCCTGCAATGCGCCTCGAGCTCCTCCGCAGTTGGCGGACCAGACTGCTTCGAGATGACGTATGCTACCGCGATTTCGCCTTTCACCCGGTCCGGCACGCCGACGACGGCGGCAAGACCGACCTTCGGATGCTTTGCCAGCACCGCCTCCACCTCGGCGGGATAAATGTTCGCGCCGCCCGTGATGATCATGTCCTTGGCGCGATCCAGAATTCGGACGAAGCCGTCCTCCACGACGCCGATGTCTCCGGTGTGGAACCAGCCGTCCGGCAGGGACTGATCGTCGACTTTTCCGCCCTTCCAGTATCCGCGGATAACGGTCAATCCCCTCGCCACAATTTCTCCCGGCACGCCGGCAGGCACCGGATCGCCGTCCGCGTTGACGATCTTCGCCTCCACCGTGCCGCCCCAAGGTCCCGCGCACCCGGCGCGACGCGGCACACCGAGCAGATCGCGCGATATGCCGCCGGCTTCGGTTGCTCCATAAATATTCAACAGAGGTGCACCGGTAAGCTTT